>DAHWFQ010000089.1:0-4808 GCA_027324895.1 Actinomycetota bacterium
GCCATCCATGCCGGCGATGCCGACGACCGCGTGCTCGCCTACACCTACCTCCAGCAGCTCCCGGTCATGGCCAACGGCACGGCGAGCACCCTGTGGGTGATCCCGGCCGAACTGTCCGGTGCGGCGGAGAAGATCGCCAAGGCCTTCAAGCCCGCGTAGTGCGCCGAGGGTCACGCGGGGTCGACGTCTAGCCGTACTTCGTATGACCAATCGCATTGTAAGAAGGGACGTTCGGCCCTACCGTGCCAAGTAATCGGCCGGGGCCTCCTGGGGAATCGTCGGTTGATGGCGTTGCGGGCGCCTTTTCAATGCGCCGTGCCGCCGCCCGGACTCGGGCGCATCCAAGGTTCCCCCAACCCTGGAGGATCGATGAACCGAACCTTCGCCAAGTCCGCGCTCGCGGCAATCGCCAGTATTGGCCTCGCCATCCCGCTCGTCCTGCCCGCAACCTCGGCTTCGGCAAGCGCCGCCATCGCATCCGGTGAGGTGACCCTGGGCAACGCCACCATCGAACCGGCGATCAACGGTGCAACGGGCCAGCCCATGTACCTGCTGACGCCGAAAGTTGCACCCGTCACCACCGAGACGATCACCTACGCGCCGCTTTACATCGTCGTGTACCCGAGGTCATCAGGGGTCACCACGCCTCTCAACTGCATGCACGTGCCCTCCGACAACTGCCCTGACCATGGACTGGAGGTCGCCTCGGCGGCATCGGCGATTGCACCGTTGATCTATGGTTCTGACTCCGTGACGGGGGCAGGCGTCCTCGGCCATGATCACATCGGTTCGGCACCCGGTGGTGTGGACTTCAACTTCCAGTGGGTGCCGGTGCTCGTCCTGTTCACGAACGCCGGAGATGCGCAACACCGCGTCACGACGCTGACGCAACTCCAGGCACTCTTTGCGGACCACCACAGGGTGATCGTGGTCCCGCTGGACGGCACGCATGGCGCGCCGAATGCCGCATTCAACTGCTCCGTGGTGAACGCGGCAGCCTACAACAATGGCACGGCCGTCACCCCGGGTTCCTTCTAGCAAGCCGCTCCTTGGTGGGGGTGCGGCTCGCTGCACCCCCACCCACGCCTGCAAACGCCTGCAACGGATAACGAAGTGCGCATGATCTGCGACGGAAGCCTCACGGATGGCGCGTGTAACACGTTGCGTAAGTAATGTCTCGCCCCATGACGCAAGCACTGACGCGCGACGAGATGCTCCATTTCGTCTCCACACGAGGCGTGCAGCCGAGTTTCTTCGATGCCTTCGATGTCGAACGGCAGATCCCGGACAACACGCTGAGTTGGCTCTACGAGGAGATCCAGAAGCAGGCGGACGTCCCGCCGCCGCTCATCGCCAGCCCGGGCAAGTGGCATCCGGAACTGCACGGCGAGATCGAGTTGGGCGATGGGCGCCGCATGCATGTCGAGGGCATCCTGCCCGTCGATGCCGAGGGCTACCACGTGCTGCACACGCCCCACGGCCACACCCGGCTCGTGCTCTGCGCACCGGATCGCCTGTCCACACCGCAGCGTTGCTTCGGATGGTCCGTCCAGTTGTATGACGCCCGCACCTCCCACTCGTGGGGCATCGGTGACTACGCGGACCTCGCCACCCTGGGCCGCATCGCAGCCAAGTCCGGCGCCGGCTTCATGCTCACCTGCCCCTTGCATGCCGGCAACCTCGGACCCAACCCCATGGCCTCGCCCTACTCGCCGTCATCGCGCGAGTGGCTGCAGGTGCTCTACATCTCCATCGACCTCATCCGCACCAGTGTCGATGTCAGCGATCTGCGTGAGCGCGCCCTCGCCCTGAACGAGAACCGCATCATCGACCGGGCCGCCGTCTGGGCCTTCAAGCGGGCCGCGCTGCGCCGCATCTGGGAGGGCCAGGGCAACCAGGGCGGCGCCGACTGCGACGCCTGGATGACCGAGCACGGTGAGAACCTGCGCTCCTTCGCCACCTTCACCGCGCTCAGCGAGGAGCTGGGACTACCGTGGCAGACCTGGCCCGAGGAGTTCCTCCACCCGGACGGCCCTGCAGTGCGGGCCTGGGCTGCGGAGCACGCTGACGCCGTGGCCTTCCATGCCTGGTTGCAGTTCCTCTGTGACAAGCAGCTCGGACGCGCCTCGCGCCAGGGCGTCGACATCGTGGCGGACATCGCCGTCGGCTTCGATGGCGGTGGCTTCGACGCGTGGCACTGGCAGGACATCCTCGTGTTCGACGCCGAGGTCGGCGCCCCCCCGGACCGGCACAATCGCGACGGGCAGCGATGGGGCCTGCCGGCCTTCAGCCCCACGGGCCTCATCTCGGTCGGCTTCGACCCTTTCATCCGCATGGTGCGCAGCGCGCTTCGCCACTCCAAGGGACTGCGCATCGACCACGTCATGCAGCTGTGGCGGCTGTTCTGGGTACCGCAGCATGCCGGGGCCTCGGAGGGTGCGTATGTGCGCTACCCGCACGATGCGCTGCTCGCCATCATCCGCATCGAGGCCGCTCGCACGCACGCCTGGGTCGTGGGCGAGGACATGGGCACGGTGCCGCCATACGTCCGCCCGACCATGAACGACATCGACATGCTCGGCTACCGCGCTGCCTGCCGGGTGCCCGTGTCCATGTTCACGGTGAACACCTTCGGCGCCACCGGCACGCACGACCACGCCACCATCGCGGGCATCCTCTGCGGCACCGACCCGCAGGACATGGAGAGCGCGGGCAAGACCGTCGACTGGGAGTCCGAGCGCACCCGCCAGTTGGAACTCGCACGTGAGGCCGGCCTGCCCGAGCAGGGCCCCTACAGCGACGCCCAGGTCCGTCAGGCCATCCGCGCCCGCTGCCTCACGGTGGCGGAGTCGGCCAGCCGCGTGGTGGTCTTCAACCTGGAGGATGCGGCCGAGGTTCGGCATCGTCCCAACATGCCGGGCACCACGGTGACCTGGCCGAACTGGTGTCTGGCCCTGCCTCGTCCGGCCGATGAGGTCCTGAGCGGTGAACTCGCCCAGGCCATCGCCGCCAACGCCAATCGCAGCCGACGCATCGCACGCTGATCCAGGACACGACGACGGCGCCGCCCCCGAAAGGGGGACGGCGCCGTCGTTCTGCTCGCTAGGCGACCGCGCGCAGTGCCTGCGCCAGGCTGCGGAAGTTGTCGACCAGCAGGTCGATCTCCGGCTGCTTGTGCGCGAAGCTGATGAGCCACTGGTCGTCCTGACCGGGAGGCGTCATGATGCCGCGGTTCAGGGCCCACAGCCACGACAACTCGGCCACCTGCATGTCCTCATGCTTGTAGTCGCGGTAGTTGCGCGTGGGCGTGGTGGCCCAGGTGATGCAGCCCTTCACACCGAAGCCCACGGTGTGTGCGGGCAGGTGGTACTCGTCGATGATGTCGCCGATGCGTGTCAGGGCCTGCAGGTTGAATGCCTCGGCCTCGGCCAGGGCCTCCGGGGTGCAGATCTCGTCCACAGCGAGCACCGCGGCCACCGACATGGGGTTGCCGTTGAAGGTGCCGAAGTGCGGCATGCGGCCATCGCTGATGACCTCCATGAACTCACGCTGGCCACCGAAGGCGGCCACGGGGACACCGCCGCCGATGGACTTGGCGAAGGTCTGGAGGTCCGACTGCACGCCGAGGCGCTGCGAGGCGCCGCCGGCGCCCGCGGTGAGACCGGTCTTCACCTCGTCGAAGATGAGGACGATCTCGTGCTCGGTGCAGAGTTCGCGCACGCGCTCGAGGTAGCCGGGGTCGGGCAGGACGATGCCGAGGTTCTCCAGCACGGGCTCGACGATGAAGCAGGCGATGTCATGCCCGTTCACCTTGAACATGCGCTCCAGCGCATCCGCGTCATTGAAGGGCACCACATAGACGTCGAAGCCGTTGACGCCGAGCGGCACGAAGGGCGTCGGGTTGTCCGCGGCGCCGATCTTGTCGAGCGGGGGCTTGGTGGAGACGGTGAACTCGTCGTAGGAGCCGTGGTAGCCGCCCTCGACCTTCACCACACCCATGCGACCGGTGTAGGCGCGGGCCACGCGCAGGGCGTACATCGTCGATTCGGTGCCCGAGTTCGTGAAGCGGATGAGGTCCAGGCCGAAGCGCCGGCACAGGCGTGAAGCGGCCTCCGCCGCCATCGGTGAGGGCGTCACGAAGAGCGTGCCCGTCGTCTCGAGCGTGCTCTCGAGCGCCTGCATGACCTGGGGGTTGCGGTGCCCGACGAGCATCCCGCCGAAGCCCATGGAGAGGTCGAGCAGACGGCGTCCGTCGACGTCCGTGACGTAGGCGCCGTCGGCGCTCACGATCGAGATTGGGTAGGGATCCCAGTACTGGAAGCTGGAGGTCACACCGAGTGGCGTGTTCACGCGCGCCTGCGCGCTCTCCTCCTTGGCGGCTGGGGTGAGGTCGCGGAAGCGCTGCCACTCCTTGCGGAGCAGCGCGCCCACACGGGCATGGTCCACCGGTCTGGGATCGGCGGGGAGACGGCGATAGGTGCGGCTTGGCGCCTGTTCGTTGGTACTCATTTGTGGCAGGACGCTCAATCCCAGCGCGACGGCGTCCCGCGCTCCTTCATGTGAGCTGATGCTGGTGCTACCAGTGTCCATGGTCCCGAGGCGTTTTCCCGCCACTTTCGTGGCTAATTGCGTCAAGCGGCACTTCTGCCGCGAAATCCGGCGTGCAAATGCCTTCCGAATGCGGAATCCGTGGTGAAACGGCTCTCAGGGGACGATATGCGCATTCTCTTCGGCCGTGCCCCGGACCCAGGCGTCGGGCGGCCGTCTTGGAACTCCATCGCAAGACGGGCCATCGCGATCCCTGCCCG
>DAHWFQ010000120.1:0-2773 GCA_027324895.1 Actinomycetota bacterium
CAAAAGTTCGGTGGGGAAGGCGTTCGGGCCATGTCAGCCCCGCCCGCACGCGCTACGAATGCTGGCGCGGATGCGCGACCTGCCCGTAGCCCATCATCTGCAGCACCTTGCCGGCAACGCCACCGAGCAGCGCCAGCAGGACGGCCGCCCAGAACACGAACCAGTTCTGGAGCAGCACACCGACCCCGCCAACGAGGAAAGCGACGAGGATGATGATGACGGCCGTCCAGGCCGCGACCGTGTTGCCGTGGTGCGCTTCGGTCATCGCCAGCCTCCTGGTGCTGCCGCGACGGTCGCGCGGGTTGGCGCAAGTGTTCCATAGCCGGGGCATGAAGCGCCGGAGGGTCGCTCCTGCCGCGACGACGGGCGCGCCGACGGCGTCGGGCGGCCGCTCCCCACGCTCACGCTCGGAGGTGCTCGATGGAGTCGGCCACGGCGATCGCGCGCAGCACCGCCTTGGCCTTGTTCTCGCACTCGGTGCACTCAGTCTCGGGGACGGAGTCCGCGACGATGCCGGCTCCGGCCTGCACGTAGGCAACCCCGTCGCGGATCATGGCGGTGCGGATGGCGATGGCGGTGTCCATGTTGCCGGCGAAGTCGAAGTAGCCGACGCAGCCGCCGTAGGCACCCCGGCGCACGGGCTCCAACTCCTCGATGATCTCCATCGCCCGCGGCTTGGGGGCCCCCGACAACGTGCCGGCTGGGAAGGTGGCGGCGAGCAGGTCGTAGGCGGTGCGGTCCGGGCGCAGGTGTCCGATCACCGTCGACACGATGTGCATGACATGGGAGTAGCGCTCGATGGTCATGAAGTCGACGACCTCGACGCTGCCCGCGACACACACGCGACCGAGGTCGTTGCGACCGAGATCCACGAGCATGAGGTGCTCGGCACGCTCCTTGGGGTCGTGCATGAGGTCCTTGGCGAGGAGCACGTCCTCCTCGGTGGTGGCGCCGCGTGGCCGCGTACCCGCGATCGGATGCAGGAGGGCGCGCCCGTCGGTGAGCTTGACCAGGGCCTCGGGGCTCGATCCCACGATGTCGAAGGCCACCTCGGAGGGCATCGCAACGGGCACGCCATCAATGCCGGGGAAGCGCAGCAGGTACATGTAGGGACTGGGGTTGGCGACCCGCAAGGCGCGGTACACGTCGAGCGCGGAGGCCTGCGTGTTCACGGAGAAGCGCTGCGAGAGCACGATCTGGAAGGCGTCCCCCGCACGAATGTGCTCCTTGCAGGTCTCCACATCGCGCATGAACTTGTCGCGCGGCGTGAGCGCGTGCACGACCGGCCGTGCCTCGCCGTCCCAGATCGCGGTCGAAGAGGCGAGGGGCATCGCGAGGTCGGCGGCCATGGCGTCCAGCCGTTGCACCGCATCGGCCCACGCCTCGTCCACGCGTTCGTCGCTCGCATCCCAGTTGATGGCATTGGCGATGAGCAGCACCGAGCCGTCGGCATGGTCGAGGACGGCCAGGTCGGTGGCGAAGAGCATCGAGATCTCCGGCACCTGGGTGTCGTCGATGGTGCTGTCGCCGATCCGTTCCCAGTTGCGAACGGCGTCGTACGAGATGAGCCCCACCATGCCACCGGTGAATGGCGGCAGTCCCGCCATCTGCTCGGTGTGCAGCAGGCGCAGGGTCTCCCGCAGGGCCGGCAGCGCGGGCCCGTCGGCAGGGAGCCCGGCCGGCACCTCACCGATCCAACGGGCCTGCCCGTTGACCGAAGTGAGCATGGCCCGCGAGCGCACGCCGACGAAGGAGTAGCGCGACCACACGCGGCCGTGCTCGGCGGATTCCAGGAGGAAGGTGCCCGCCTGTTCCCGGGCCAGCTTGCGGTACAGGCCGATGGGCGTCTCGGTGTCCGCGAGGAGGCGCCGGACGACGGGGATGACCCGCTTGCCGGGAGCCAGGCGCCGGAATTCCTCCAAGGCCGGCGTCGTGACGCCGAGGTGCGGCTCAGACATGCTCGGCCGCCAGCAGGACGTCACTGTCGAAGCAGGTGCGGGTTCCCGTGTGGCAGGCGGCACCGACCTGGTCGACCAGGTACAGCACGGTGTCGGCATCGCAGTCGAGGCGGATCTCATGGACGTACTGCGTCGAGCCCGAGGTCTCGCCCTTCACCCACTGCTCCTGGCGGCTGCGGCTGAAGTAGGTGCCGCGACGGGTGCGCACGGTGTGGAGGAGTGCCTCCGCATCGGCCCAGGCCAGCATGAGCACGGCACCGGATGCCCGGTCCTGCACGATGACCGGGACCAGACCGGCCTCGTTGAAGGTGACCCGCGATGCGATGTCGTCGATGAGCATGGCGTCTAGTCTGCCGCAGTCGTGGTCCGCACCGGATAGCCGGCATCCGCCAGCGTCTGCTTCACATCCGCCACCCGCAGGGTGCCGAAGTGGAACACACTGGCGGCGAGGACGGCGTCGGCACCGGCCGCCACGGCGGGCGGGAAGTGCTCCAACGCGCCCGCTCCCCCGCTCGCGATGATCGGCACACGAACCGCGCTGCGGACGAGCGAGATGAGCTCGGTGTCGTAACCGGTGCTGGTGCCGTCGGCATCCATGGAGTTGAGCAGGATCTCGCCGGCGCCGAGTCCCGCTGCCCGCACGGACCAGGCGACCGCGTCGATGCCGGTGCCCTGGCGGCCCCCGTGCGTCGTCACCTCGAAGCCCGAATCGGTGCCGGGGCTGCGGCGGGCGTCCACGGACAGCACGATGCACTGTGCACCGAAGCGATCCGCGCCCTCCGCCAGCAGCTCGGGTCTGGCGATGGCAGCCGTGT
>DAHWFQ010000122.1:0-10084 GCA_027324895.1 Actinomycetota bacterium
GACCGAAATACGGCTGGACCGACGTGGCACGCTTCTCGGGCCTCGGCATCCCGGCCGTGAACTTCGGCCCTGGCGATCCCGCCTTGGCCCACACGCCACACGAGTTCGTGCCGATCACCCAATTGCGCGAGGTCGAGGCGCAGATGCGGGCCTGGCTGACGGCCTGAGGCACCCGGGAGCGGTGCGGGACCCGGCGCACGCAGGGACCCTCATGCGAAGCGGTCAGGCGTTGGTGCTGCGGCCCCAACTGGTGCCGGGCAGGGGTGCCACGGGGTGGCGCCAACCGAGGCTGCTCACGAGATTGGTGGACACCGAGCCGCCGGCGACCGTGCCCTCGGCCATGACGACATCACCGGTGGCGAATGCCGAGCCCGTCACGAGTTTGCCGTTGCGGTACAGCCGGGTGGTCGAGGACAAGGGCCAGATGTATGAGACCGTGTCGTCGCTCGTGATGGTGATCGATGTAGCGGAAGCGCTGGTGACCTTGCCCCGCTGCATGCGCACGGTGACGTAGGTCGTGGTGCCCGAGGAGTCGACGGAGGCGACGACCCCCTCGCTGTGGAGCATCCCGCCCCAGCCCATCATGGGACCGAAGCCGCGGCCGCGCATCATGGGACCGCCGACGGTGGCGCTCTCCGGTCGGCCGTCGCCATCGGCGTCGAAGCCGCCCATCATGCCGCCCCCACGGCCGCCCATCATGCCGAAGGACGCCGTGCCGCCAGGGCTGCCCGGACCGCCCGACCACCCACCGCTCCTGGCGAAGGCGGAGGCGGGTCCTGTGATGACGGCACCGGCAACGGCAACCGCCGCCACCACGCCTGCAATGCCTAGCGATCGACGCGTGATCCTCATGCTGCACTCCTTCGCTGGACCGGGCCCGACGTCCTGCCCGGCAGCCCACGGTTGACGAGTACAGCCAAGCAGGTTCGGGCGCGGGATCCACCCCTGGGATGTCGCAGTTTCGGCCAAGGATCGGACGAGGAGCGCAGCATGTGAGGATTCGCGCATGGAGTCGCTCATCGATGCCTCGGATGTCGGCGCGGGCCTCCGCCGCTGCGGCTGGCCGGGCAGCACGCCAGACTACGTGCGCTACCACGATGTTGAGTGGGGCGTGCCGGTGAGCGGCGATGTCGCCTACTTCGAGCGCCTCACCTTCGAGTCCTTCCAGAGTGGGCTGTCGTGGCTCATCATCATGCGCAAGCGACCAGCGTTCCGGCTCGCCTTCGCCGGGTTCGATCCCGAGCTGGTGGCCGAATTCGGCGAAGGGGACGTGCAACGCCTGCTCGCAGACAGTGGGATCGTCCGCAACCGGCAGAAGATCCTGGCCACGCTGGCCAACGCCAGGGCCCTGCGCGCGCTCCGTGCCAGCGCCGGGGAGGGCGCCCTGGAGCGCCTGATGCTCGCCCACGCCCCATCCGACGAGGACCTGCGGCTCGAGGGCTTCGCGCGGCCCCCCCGCAGCCTCGGTGACCTGGCCACCGCCACCGCGGCCTCCCGGGCACTGGCCAAGGCGCTGAAGGCAAGGGGATTCGTCTTCGTGGGACCCACCACGCTGCACGCCGGCATGCAGGCCAACGGACTGCTCGACGACCACCTGGAGGGTTGCTTCCGTCGGGGGGTCGGGCAAACCCTGTCGAGACCCTGATTTCTGGATAACCGCGGCCATACGGAATAATTGGGAATCCGACGCTTGCGTCGATACCGAAAGGCGGCAGCATGGCGGCTATGAAGCCCCGTACCGGCGATGGACCCATGGAGGTCGTCAAGGAAGGGCGCGTCATCGTGATGCGAATCCCGCTCGAAGGGGGAGGCCGCTTGGTGGTGGCACTCACGCCCGACGAAGCACGTGACCTGGGTGGCCAGTTCGCGGCGGTCGTTTCCTGACGTTCGCCGGCGAGGCCTCGATCCATCTGGATCGAGGCCTTTTCATTTCGGGGGATCGACGCGCTAGTCCTCGACCGGCCAGTACACGCTCACGAGCAGCCCGTCGCCGGCGGCGAGCAGGGCAGGCAGCAGTCGCGGGTCGTCGGCCACCCGGTGGGCGAAGAGGCGCCGCGCCACCGTGGCCGGGTCGCGCTGGGCGGGGTCGCCGAGCTTGTTGTCACCGAAGATGTTCGACACCGCGAAGATGCCACCCGGGCGCAGCAGGCGCAGTGACTGGTCGAGCATGGGGTTCAGCGCGGCCGGTTCCACGTTGAGGAGCACGAGGTCGTAGGCCCCGTCCTGCAGCCGGGGGAGGATCTCGCCGGGACGTCCCGAGATGAGGCGGACCCGGCCCTGGGGCACGTCCGCTGCGGCGAGCATCTCGCGGGCGATGCGATGGTGCTCACCCTCCACGTCGATGGACGTGAGTTGCCCGTCATCTCGCAGGGACTGCAGCATCCACAGGGCAGTGACGCCGGTGCCGGTGCCGATCTCGACCACGGCCCGGGCATGCGACATGGCCGCCAGCAGGCGCAGGGCCGCGCCCGCGCCCGGCGACACCGCGGTGACCCCCAACTCGTCGGCCCGCTGTCGTGCCTGCACGATGGCGTCCGTCTCCGGGCAGAAGGCCTCGGCGAAGTCCCAGGTCACCTCGGTGGGGACCGGCCACAGGGGCTCATCTACGTACACGACAGCGAGGCTAGTGCCGAGGGCGCATGCCGCTGTGGAGGCGCGACACGGGCGCGCAATCCAAGCTTTGCCCCGGTCGCGTAAGCGCGGGGCAATTCCTGTGTCACGCAAATGTTCCGCCGTTGCCCCCGTTCCTCCAAAGCGCCCGACGCGCAGCAGAATGGCGACATGACGGACGAAGCGCACGACAGCATCGAGACCCCAGCCGTGAGCCACTGGGCGGAGGAGGAGGCCACTCAGGCCGAGCCCCTCGCCGCCCCTGCCGCGCCCGAAGCGGCGCTTGCCGAGGAGGCGCTTGCCGAGGAGGCTCCGCTCGCTCAGGCGCGGCACATCGACGAGCAGCCGCACCGGAACCAGCACATGCTGGTGCGGCCCTCCCTCGCGCTCGCCATGGCGGTCGTCGCCGGTCTCGGCGGCGGCATCGTCGACCATGCGCTGTTCAACACCGGCGGTACCGGTGCGGCACTCACGCAGCTCGCGAACACGTCCACCGCGCGCCCCGCGGACTCCGTGGCCGCCCTGGCCGCCAAGGTCTCGCCGAGCGTCGTCAACATCAACGTGGAGAGCGACGGGGGCAGCAGCACTGGCTCGGGCTTCGTCATCCGCTCGGACGGCTACATCCTCACCAACCACCACGTCATCGCCGGGCTGGGCGGCAACGCGAGGATCACCGTGGCCTTCGCGGACGGCTCGAAGACCAACGGCACCGTGGTGGGGTCGAACAGCGCCTACGACCTGGCCGTCGTGAAGGTCGACAAGACCGGCCTGCCCGCAGTGACCCTGGGGAACAGCAGCGGGGTCGTCGTGGGCGACCCGGTGATCGCCATCGGCTCCCCGCTGGGTCTCCAAGGCACGGTCACCAGCGGCATCGTGAGCGCGCTCAACCGCCCCGTGACTGCTGGCGACTCCACCGACGGCGCCTCGCAGTCCTACTTCAACGGCATCCAGACCGACGCCGCCATCAACCCCGGCAACTCCGGCGGTCCGCTCATCGACGGCCAAGGCGCCGTCATCGGGGTGAACTCCGCGATCGCCTCGCTCGGTTCCAGCTTCGGCGGCCAGAGCGGTTCCATCGGCTTGGGCTTCGCCATCCCCATCAACCAGGCCAAGCGCATCGCCGAGGAGATCATCAAGACCGGCAAGTCGCAGGTACCCGTCATGGGCATCAGCCTGGACATGCAGTACGCCAACTCCGGCGCCCGCGTGGCCTCCGTCTCCGCCGGGCAGGGCGCCCAGCGGGCGGGCCTCAAGGCGGGGGACATCATCACCTCGATCGATGGCAACGTGGTGACGGACGCCACCGCGCTCATCGTGGACATCCGCGCCCACCAGCCGGGGGACGTGGTGAAGGTGACCACCCGTGCGGGCAAGACCTACAGCGTGACGCTGGGGGCGAACACCTCGACGAATTAGGCTTCCGCCGTGATCTTCGACATGGGCATCGGTGAGATCCTGGTGATCGCGGTCGTCGCGCTCATCGTGTTCGGTCCCGATCGCCTGCCCAAGGTGGCGATGCAGGCGGCGCAGATGCTCCGGGCGTTGCGTGAGCAGGCCAACCAGGCCAAGGCGGGCCTGCTCGAGGCAGCCGACCTCGATGAGTCAACCCTGCGTGACCTCCGCGACCTGGATCCGCGGCGGGCCCTGCGCGACCTCGCATCCCCGATCGACGAGGCGGTGCGCAGCGCGAACGACGCCATGCGCACCGATGGCCCGGCGCCGTCTCCCCAGCCGTCGGCCGAGCCTGGTCCGTCCCCGGTGGATCCTCGCGACATCAGCTGAGCGCCGCGGCCCGCCTCAGTGCTTGGTCGGGGTGAGGCCGAGCGTCTTGCCCACCAGCCCGCGCGGCTGCTGCAGGAAGGTGTCGGCGAGTTGGAACATCGCCTGCGCGGCCGGTGCGTCCGGTGCGTCCAGCACCAGCGGGCGGCCAGCGTCACCGCCTTCGCGCAGGCGCACGTCGAAGGGGACCTTGGCGAGCAGCGGAACGGGTCCACCGAGTTCGCGCGTGAGGACGTCGGCCACGATCTGCCCGCCGCCGAAGCCGAACAGGTCGAGGGGCTCACCGCAATGCGGGCAGGGCGTACTCGACATGTTCTCGACGACGCCCAGCACCTTCTGGTGGGTCTGCTGTGCCACCATCCCCGCGCGCACGGCCACCTCGGCGGCCGCCGGCTGTGGGGTGGTGACGATGACGAGTTCGGAGGCGGGCAGCAGTTGGGCCAGGCTCATGGCGACGTCACCGGTGCCCGGCGGCAGGTCGAGCAGGAGGACGTCCAGGTCGCCCCAGAAGAAGTCGGAGAGGAACTGCTGCAGCACCCGGTGCAGCATGGGTCCGCGGAAGAGGACCGGCTCCGGGCTGCCGCCGCGCTTGAACGGGAGCATGGAGATCGCGCGCACGCCGTTGGCCTGTGGCGGCATCATGAAACCGTCATCGATGCGGGTGGGCGGCTCGGTGATCCCGAGCATGCGTGGCACCGAGTGCCCGTACACATCCGCATCGACGATCGCCACCTGCTTGCCCCGCTGGGCCATGGCGACGGCCAGGTTCACGGTGACCGACGACTTGCCGACACCGCCCTTGCCAGAGGTCACGCCGATGACCCGCGTGAGTGACCCGGGCCTGGCGAAGGGGATCTCCTTGGTCGGCCCTTGCAGCTTGTCGCGCATGGCGGTGCGTTGCGCATCGGACATGACGCCCAGCTCCACCGCGATGCGGCCCACGCCCGGCAGTCGGCCGAGGGCGGCCTCGACGCGTGACGTGATGGTGTCCCGCATGGGGCAGCCGCCGACCGTGAGCAGGACGCGCACGGTGACATCGCTGCCGTCGACGGCCACCGAGTCGACCATGTCGAGGTCGGTGATGGGGCGGTGGATCTCAGGGTCGTGGACCGTGGCCAGAACGGCCATGACGTCGGATTGAGCGAACATCCGGCAATCGTACGGTGAACAGTCGATGGCTTCCGGACGGGTCGTCGGCTCGCCGGATAATCAAGGATTCCCAAGCACATTTGCGCTGATAGGCTGCCCCGGATGAGCAAACGCTGATGGATTGGAGACGCCCATGGCCGTGCGTCTTTCACGATGGCAAGGACTGCCCAGCGAATCCGCCTTGACCGCCAGACAGGTGGCAGAGTCCCTCATCTCAGTGGCCGGCCTCATCGGTCGCCCGGTCCGCGACCAGGCCGGACATGACATCGGCCGGCTCGTGGACATCGTCGTCCGCCACGGCACCGCCACCTATCCGCCGGTGTCCGGGCTCATCGTCAAGGTGGGCCCCCGGAAATCGTTCATCGAATCCGCACACGTGCTCTCCATGTCGAATGACGAAGTGCGCCTCTCGTCCACGCGCGTGTACCTCTCGGACTTCGAGCGCCGGGATGGCGAGTCCCTCCTCGACGCGGACGTGCTGGACCACCAGATCCTCGACGTGGACGGCATGCGCGTCGTGCGCTCGTCCGACGCCTATCTGGCGCGCGTGGAGCGCGAGTACGTCGTCGTCGGCGTCGACGTCTCCTTCCGTTCGTTCGTGCGCCGCATCGTGCCCGGCGGCTACCGTCGGCGACCCACACCGGCCCACGTACTCGACTGGGCAGCCGTGGAATCGCTCGCCGAGGGCGTGGGGCCGGTGCGCACGGTCTCCTCGCGCTCGAAGCTGAGCCAGATGCGCCCCGCCGACCTGGCCGACCTCATCGAGGACCTGAGCGGCCGCGAGCAGGAGGCGCTGCTCGAGTTGCTGGAGCCTGAGGTCGCGGCAGACGTGCTGGAGGAGATGGAGTCGCCCGAACTGGTGGCCCTGTTCCGCGGTCTCGACGCCGACAAGGCTGCTGACTACCTCGAACTCATGGAACCCGATGAGGGTGCCGAGGTGCTCCGCGAACTGAGCGATGACCACCGGGAGTCGGTGCTGTCGGAGATGTCCGAGGAGGCATCGGACAACCTCCGCCTCATCGCCTCCTACGACGACGAGAGCGCCGGCGGCATCATGAACACCGACATGCTCGTGGTGCATGAGTCGCAGACGGCGCGTGATGCACTCAAGACCCTGCTCGCCCACGAGGATCGGCGCTCCCTCGACGGGGTCGTGGTGGTGGACGCGGAGGGCAAGCTGCTCGACCATGTGCCGGTCATCGAACTCGTAGAGTCCGGTGACCGTGTGCTCGCAGAGGTCGTGGGCCCGCCCTATCCGACCGCGGTGCTGGCGAACACCTCGGTGGAGGAGGTGCTCGAGGAGTTCACGAACAACCGCGGCTCATCGATCGTCGTGGTCGACGAGATGGACCGTCCCGTGGGGCAGATCCATGCCGATGACCTCATCGACGCGCTGGTGGGCGGCGAGGACCGCCGCTGGCCGTGGCAGAACCCCGGGGGCCTCGCATGACCACCGAGGTGAAGAACACCCACCGACGGGTGGGCCTGCTCGCCTTCCTGGCGGTCATGGGCCCCGGGATCATCGCCGGGCTCTCGGACGACGACCCCGCAGGCATCACGACCTATTCCGTGCTGGGAGCCAAGTACGGCTACCAGATGATCTGGACGCTCATCGTGTCGACGGTGGCCCTGATCCTCTTCCAGGACCTGGGCGCCCGCATCGGCGTGGTGACCCGACAGGGACTCATCGGGCTCATCCGACAGAAGTACGGTGCTCGGGCCGGCGCCCTCAGTGCGGTCACGCTCATGCTCGCGAACCTGGGCACCATGGCTGCGGAGTTCGCAGGCATCGCTGCGGCAGGGGAGCTGTTCGGACTCACCAAGTACGTGAGCGTGCCGCTCGCTGCGGTGGTGGTGACCCTGCTCGTCACGCGGGGTAACTTCGGGAAGATCGAGCGGGTCTTCTTCGTGCTCAGCGCGGTGTTCATCTGCTACGTCCTCGCGGCCTTCCTCGCCCACCCCGACTGGGGCAGCGCGATCCGGGGCTCGATCGTCCCGAGCATGCCGCTCACCGGTGATGCGACCTTCATGGCCACGGCGACACTGGGCACCACGCTCGCACCCTGGGGTCTCACGTTCATCCAGTCCTACGCCGTCGACAAGCGCCTCACGCGAGACGACCTGCGGCACCTGCGCATGGACGTGTGGGTCGGCTCGTTGCTCACCGCGATCATCGGCTTCTTCGTCATCATCACCTGTGCGGCGACCCTGCACCGCGAGGGCATCTCGATCAACGACGCGTCGGACGCAGCGCGGGCACTGAAGCCGCTCGCCGGCGAGATGGCACAGGCCCTGTTCGCGGTGGGACTCATCGGGGCGGCCCTGCTGGCTGCCTCCATCCTGCCGCTCTCCACGGCCTACGCGATGAGCGACCTCACCGGTCGCCCCGCTGCGCTCGACGACTCCCCGAGTGAGGCTCCGCTGTTCTACGGCACCTTCACCGCCGTCACTGTGGTCGCAGCGGTGATGATCCTCCTGCCCGGCGTACCCCTGGTCACCGTGCTGGTGGCGTCGCAGGTGCTCAACGCGGGGCTCCTGCTGCCACTCATGGTGTACATGTACGGCATCTCCGCTGATCGTCGCCTCATGGGTGAGTACCGATCTTCGCGCGCGATGCGCATCTGGTACGTCGCCTTCATCGTGATCGTGACCGGGGCCATCCTGGCCATGTTCTGGTTCAGCTTCCATCAGTAGCGAAACCCCTTACGGCGCATAGGATTTCGCCATGAGTTCGCTGATCGACATGCGCGTGTTCGGATCCGCACTCGTGACGATCTTCGTCATCATGGACCCGCCGGGCATCGTGCCCATCTTCATGGTGCTGGCGCAGGGGAAGTCCCGTGAACAGCGTCATCGCATCGCGTGGACGGCGACCGCCACCTCATTGGGCGTGATCGTCGCGTTCGCACTGCTCGGCGAGCAGGTGCTGCAGTACCTGAAGATCTCGCTACCCGCGCTGCAGGGGGCCGGCGGACTGCTGCTCCTGCTCATCGCGCTGCAGCTGCTCACCGGGGCGGAGCAGACACAGAACGAAGCGGTGGAGGACGTGTCCGTCGCCCTTGTTCCCCTGGGCACGCCGTTGCTGGCCGGACCGGGTGCCATCGTCGCCACCATCCTCTACTCGCGACAGGCCGACAGCAGTACCAAGTGGGTTGCCCTGGCCGCGGCGGTGCTCGCCGTGCACCTCATGATCTGGATGGCGATGCGCTTCTCCGGCTTCATCGCACGCATCGCCGGGACCGGAGGGATCGTGGTGTTCTCACGCATCATGGGCCTGCTGCTCGCGGCGATCGGTGTGCAGCTGCTGGCCAATTCCGTCGAGGGATTCATCGGCTTGGCCCACTGATGAAGCGCGTGCTTACCCTCGCCAACCCGGCGAGCGACTCGGGGAAGACGAGTGCCGCATTGGGCATCGCGAGCATGCTCGTCGACCTCGGCCATCAGGTGCTCGCGGTGGACCTCGATCCCCAGGCCTCCCTGACCCGTGCGCTCGGCATCGATGCGGAGACGCTCGACTGCTCGCTCTTCCATGTGCTGATGCACGGCACCCCGGCCATCGAGGCCATGCTCGACACCGACCTGGGTCTCGACGTCATGCCGGCCACGCTCGAACTCTCGTCCATCGAGGCGGCGCTGATGACACGTCCGGGGCGCGAACACCTGCTGCGCAGTGCGCTCGAACCGGTGCGCGATGACTACGACTGGATCGTCATCGACTGCGCGTCGTCCATGGGACTGCTCACGCTGAATGCGCTGGCGGCGGCCGACCTCCTCGTCGTGCCCATGCGTGGGCACTCCGCCCGGGCGTTGGCCCAACTGGACGCCATGGTCGCGGAGGTCAAGCGCTTCGTGAACCCTGCGCTCGAAGCGGCGGGCGCCTTGGCGGTCGGCACCACCCATGACCCCGCCGTGGGCCTGCCGCTGCTCGCAGCCATCCCGCAACCACCGCTGGCGCTCAACGCCTATCGCGAACTCGCAAAGCTGCTGGCGCGAGGCTGACCGCTACTTGTCGTCGCCCTGACCGCCGCCGCGGGTACGGCGACGCTGGCGATCGGCGCGGGGCGCACGCTGCTCCGGAGGGGCGTCGTTTCGGGACTCACGGGCCGGCCGCTCGCCCTGCTTCCGCTCGTCACGGGGCCTGTGCCCATCACGCGACTTGCCACCGCGGCCGTCGCGCGAGCCGCCGGAGCGGCCTTCGCGAGCATCGCGCTTGCCGTGGCGCTTGCCGGTCTCACCGAGGTCCTCGAGGGCCTCTGCAGCCAATCCGGCGCGCTTCTGCTCGGCCGCGGGCAGGTAGCCCTTGGCATCCTTGGGGATGTTGAGGCCGAGGTACACGTGCTCCGAGTTCGAGTAGGTCTCGATGGGGTCGTGGAACGAAAGGCCCAGCGTCTTGTTGATGAGGTGCCAACGGGTGAGGTCGGCCCAGTCGACGAGCGTGATGGCGACACCGCTGGCCCCGGCGCGGCCGGGGCGACCGATGCGGTGCAGGAACGACTTGTCGTCATCAGGGCATTCGTAGTTGATGACGTGCGTGACGTCGTCCACA
>DAHWFQ010000127.1:0-2957 GCA_027324895.1 Actinomycetota bacterium
TCGCGCATCGAGCCGTTGGCCATCGTCGGGATGCACCCCGGCGATGTGAAGATCATCCGCAACGCGGGCGCACGCGTCACCGAGGACGTCCTGCGCACGCTCGTCCTGGCCACCCACCTGCTCGGTGTGACGCGAATCCTCGTCATGCCGCACACGGACTGCCGCATGGCCTCCGGCACCGAGGCCGAGGTCCACGCGCAGATCCTGGCCAAGTCCGGCGTGGACACGCGCTCCATCGAGATCCGCACCGACCGCGATCAGGAGCAGGCGCTGCGCACTGACCTCACACGCGTGCGCTCATTCCCACTCCTCCACGAGGGGGTCACGGTCGCCGGAACCTTCTTCGACGTGGCCACGGGACGGCTGCTGCCCTTCAGCGGCTGAGCCGTCCACCTACGCCATGGACCGGCCATGGACCCACATACCCCTTGTCGCAACAGCACCCCGACCTCGCGTGATGTCAGGTTTTGCTGGTCGAAGGGGGCCAGCGGATGCATCGGGACGAGGCCTCCTTGGGCGCCTTCCTGTGCCTGCTCACGGCCTCGGCGCGACCGGCGGCCATCGCCAAGGCGATAGCGACCGGCCCCCTCCGGGCCAGCGCGATCGATCTCGTCACGGTCCACGCCCTGACGGATGGAGCGCTTGAACTGCGCTGCCAGTTCGGACTGCTCGCGGAGCAGCGCCGGCTCAGCGCCAAGCTCCCCCTCGGCTCCCCCACCGCCCATGTCGCCGCCCTCGAGTCGGGGGTGGCGACGTTCATCGACGGCGCTCACCTGCTCATCGACCACCCATTCATGCGACGCCTGCAACTTCCGGAGATCGGCGAGTTCCTGTTCACCCCGCTGCAGATGGCCGCCGAGTCGGTCGGGGTGCTGGCGCTGCACACGCCGTCCCGCTTCGATCGCAGCTGGGACCTGCATGCCCGCATCCTGCCCATGGCGTCGGCGGTCACGCTGTGGCTCATGGCCAGCGGGCGCGATGAGGACACGCCCTCACCGGACGCCCGTCTGCGCATCACCGCCCGCCAGCAACGGGTGCTGGCTGCCGTACGCGAGGGCGCCTCGAATGCCGCCATCGCATCCGACCTCGGCTTCTCCGTCGGCACCATCAAGGCCGACATCACGGCCATGTCCGCGCTGTTCGGCGCCAGCGGCCGCTTGGACCTGGCGCGCAAGGCGGCTCGAGCCGGCTTCTGACCTCAGATGTCGATCCGTGCGCGATCGAGTGTCGAAGAGCCCTGCACGATGAATTCCTTGCGCGGTGCCACGTCGGAGCCCATGAGCAGGTCGAACACGCGCTCCGCCGCCTCCGCATCGGCCATGCCGATCCTGCGCAGCGTGCGGGTGCGAGGGTCCATCGTGGTCTCGCGCAGTTGCTTCGCGTCCATCTCTCCCAGGCCCTTGTAGCGCTGGATGGGATCCCGCCACTTGCGCCCTGCGGATTTCAACGACTTCGTGGCCTCACGCATCTCGGCGTCCGAGTAGGTGTATCGGACCTCGGCGGGGGTTCGGCCCGATGCCATGATGTCGATGCGATGCAGCGGAGGTACCGCCGCGAAGACGCGGCCGGCATCGAGCAACGGTCGCATGTAGCGGTGGATGAGCGTCAGTAGCAGAGTGCGGATGTGCGCGCCGTCGACATCGGCATCGGACATCAGGATGATCTTCTGGTAGCGCGCCTGGTCGAGATCGAAGGTACGGCCCGAGCCGGCACCGATCACCTGGATGATCGAAGCGCACTCGGCGTTCTTCAGCATGTCTGCGAGCGAGGACTTCTGGACGTTCAGGATCTTCCCGCGGATGGGCAGGATCGCCTGGTACTCGGAATTCCGGGCATCCTTCGCCGTTCCTAGGGCACTGTCGCCCTCGACGATGAACAGTTCGGTCCGCTCCACGTCATCGGAGCGGCAGTCACGCAACTTCGCGGGCAGCGCCGAGGACTCGAGCGCGGTCTTGCGGCGCTGGATGTCCCGATGCGCGCGGGCGGTCACTCGCGCACGCATGGCATTCGCGACCTTCTCCAGCGCCGACTTCGCGCCCTGCTTGTCCCCCCGCGGCGGAGCCGTGAACCACTCGGTGAGCGTGCTCTGCACGACGTTCTGCACGATGCGGGTGGCCGCTGGCGTACCCAGCACCTCCTTGGTCTGGCCTTCGAACTGCGGCTCGGGGAAGCGCACGGTGACCACCGCCACCATCCCCTCGAGGACGTCGTCCTTGATGACGTTGTCCTCCGATGCGCGCAACGTTCGCTGGGCCCGCAGTTGCTCATTGAGCACCTTGGTCATCGCCCGCTCGAATCCTGCGAGGTGCGTGCCACCCTTGGGAGTGGCGATGATGTTGACGAACGAGCGCACGTCGGTGTCGTAACCGGTCCCCCAGCGCAGTGCGATGTCGACGAGCATCTCGCGGTCCACCTCGCGCGGCGACATGTGGCCGTTCTCGTCGAGCATGGGCACGGTCTCACGGAATTGCCCGGATCCGGTGAGGCGGATGACGTTCGTGACGGCTGCGTCCACACCGAGGTGCTCGCAGTAGGACGAGATGCCTCCGGCGAACTGGAACACCTCATCCGGCGCCGGCGGGTCCGCTCGATGGTCGGCGATGTGGATCGCCAAGCCGGGCACCAGGAACGCGGTCTGCCGCGCACGATCGCGCAGGGCCTCGAGATCGAGTGCGGCGCTGGGATCGAAGACCTGGCGATCCGCCCAATAGCGGATGCGCGTGCCGGTGACCCCCTTCTTGGCGCGACCGGCAACACGCAGCCCCGACTGCCTGGTGAACAGTCCATCGGGTTGATCATCGACGAAGACTCCGGGCACGCCACGCTGGAAGGACATCACGTGGACCTTGCCGTCGCGATCCACTTCCACATCAAGCCGCTCGGAGAGCGCATTCACGACCGAGGCACCGACGCCGTGCAGGCCGCCCGATGCCGCGTAGGACCCGCCGCCGAACTTG
>DAHWFQ010000132.1:0-10830 GCA_027324895.1 Actinomycetota bacterium
GAAGGCCATCGACTCGATGATCCCGATCGGCCGCGGACAGCGGCAGCTGATCATCGGCGACCGGCAGCCCGGCAATACGGCCATCGCGATCGACACGATCATCAACCAGAAGGCGGCCTGGGCCACCGGCGACCCGCAGCAGCAGGTGCGCTGCATCTACGTCGCCATCGGCCAGAAGGGCACGACCATCGCCTCCGTCCGAGGGGCGCTGGAGGAGCACGGCGCGCTCGAGTACACGACGATCGTCGCGGCCCCCGCGTCCGACCCGGCCGGCTTCAAGTACCTCGCGCCCTACACCGGTTCGGCCATCGGCCAGCATTGGATGTACCAGGGCCAGCACGTGCTCATCATCTTCGACGACCTGTCCAAGCAGGCCGAGGCCTACCGAGCCGTGTCCCTGCTGCTGCGCCGCCCGCCGGGCCGTGAGGCCTACCCCGGTGACGTCTTCTACCTGCACAGCCGCCTGCTCGAGCGCTGCGCCAAGTTGTCCGAGGAGCTCGGCGGCGGTTCCATGACGGGCCTGCCCATCATCGAGACCAAGGCGAACGACGTCTCCGCATACATCCCCACCAACGTCATCTCCATCACGGATGGGCAGTGCTTCCTCGAGTCGGACCTGTTCAACTCGGGCGTGCGCCCCGCCATCAACGTCGGCATCTCGGTGTCGCGCGTCGGTGGCTCCGCCCAGGTCAAGGCCATGAAGAAGGTGGCCGGGCGCCTGCGCCTGGACCTCGCGCAGTACCGCGAACTCGAGGCCTTCGCCACCTTCGGCTCGGACCTCGATGCCGCGTCCAAGGCGCAACTCGCGCGAGGCGCACGACTGGTCGAACTGCTGAAGCAGGGCCAGTACACGCCCTTCTCCGTGGAGCACGAGATCGTCTCCGTGTGGGCCGGCACCCAGGGTCAGCTCGACGATGTCCCGGTCGAGGACGTGCGCCGCTTCGAGAGCGAGTTCCTCGCCTACATGGACCGTGAGAAGAAGGACGTGCTCGACGCCATCAGCGCGCGGCTCGAACTCACCGACGACGTCATCGCGGGCCTGGAGGCCTCCATCGGTGCCTTCAAGCGCCAGTTCACGACCGCTGCCGGACATCCGCTCGTGAAGGACGAGCCGATCCCGTCGCTGCACGGCGAGGAAGTCGAGCACACCCAGATCACGGTTGTGAAGAAGTAGCACATGGGCGCACAGCTTCGGGTCTTCCGAGGACGGATCAAGTCCGTCAAGGCGACCAAGAAGATCACGAAGGCAATGGAACTCATTGCCTCCTCACGCATCGTGAAGGCGCAGCAGCGGGTGGCCGCGGCGACGCCGTACACGGATGCGCTCGTGCGTGCGATCTCCGCGGCGGCCTCGAACGGCTCCACCGTGCACCCACTCACGCATCCGCGTGGCGACGAGCGGGTGCGGGCCGCGGTCTGCTTCATCACCTCGGATCGCGGACTGGCCGGCGGCTACTCGTCGAACGTCATCCGCGAGGCGGGAGCGCTCACGAACCTGCTCGCCGACGAGGGGGTGCAGGCGGCGCACTTCATCGTGGGCAACAAGGGCGTGAACTACTACCGCTTCCGCGAGCGCCCCATCGCCGGCCAATGGACGGGCTTCACCGATCAGCCGAAGTACGAGGATGCCCAGGCCATCGCGCAGGGCCTGCTCGACGCCCTGCAACGCCCGCTCGCGGACGGCGGAGTCGATGAGATCCACATCGTGTACACGCACTTCAAGAACATGGGCCAGCAGGAGGTCCGGGTGCGCCGGCTCATCCCCATGGAGGTCGTCGAGGTCTCCTACGAGGAAGCCGTGCGCAAGGACATCGTGGTCCCGCTGTACCACTTCGAGCCCGGTGCCGAGGAGGTGCTGGACGCGTTGCTGCCGAAGTACGTGACGAACCTCGTCTGGAACGCGCTGCTGCTGTCGGCGGCTTCCGAGCACGCTGCCCGACGCCGCGCCATGAAGTCGGCGACGGACAACGCCGAGGAACTCATCAGGACCTTGACCCGACAGGCCAACCAGGCACGTCAGGCCGAAATCACCCAGGAAATCAGCGAGATCGTCGGCGGCGCCGACGCCCTGGCTGCGAAGTAGAAGAAGAGGCAACATGACAACCACGACCGCAGGTCGCGTAGCCCGCGTTACCGGTCCAGTCGTCGACGTTGAATTCCCGGTCGAGGGCATGCCCGAGCTGTACAACGCGCTCCATGTCGATGTCGACCTCGGTGAGCTCGGCAAGAAGATGCTGACCCTGGAGGTGGCCCTGCACCTCGGTGACAACATGGTGCGCACGATCTCGCTGCAACCGACCGACGGGCTGGTTCGCGGAGCGGTCGTCGAGAACACGGGCGGACCGATCACCGTGCCAGTGGGCAACGTGACCAAGGGCCACGTCTGGAACACGCTGGGCGAGCCCCTCGATGTGCCTGCCGCCTCCCTGGAGATCACTGATCGCTGGGGCATCCACCGCGAGCCGCCGACCTTCGACCAGTTGGAGGCGAAGACCGAGGTCTTCGAGACCGGCATCAAGGTCATCGACCTGCTCACGCCCTACGTGAAGGGCGGCAAGATCGGCCTCTTTGGTGGCGCCGGCGTCGGCAAGACGGTGCTCATCCAGGAGATGATCTACCGCGTCGCCGAGAACTTCGGCGGTGTGTCGGTGTTCGCGGGCGTCGGCGAGCGCACGCGCGAGGGCAACGACCTCTTCCTCGAGATGACCGAGACCGGAGTGATCGAGAAGACGGCGTTGGTCTTCGGCCAGATGGACGAGCCGCCGGGGACGCGTCTCCGCGTCGCGCTCTCGGCACTCACCATGGCCGAGTACTTCCGCGACGTGCAGAAGCAGGACGTGCTCCTCTTCATCGACAACATCTTCCGCTTCACGCAGGCCGGTTCCGAGGTGTCCACGCTGCTCGGTCGCATGCCGTCGGCAGTGGGCTACCAACCGACCCTGGCCGACGAGATGGGACAGTTGCAGGAGCGCATCACCTCGACCCGTGGTAACTCCATCACCTCCCTGCAGGCGATCTACGTGCCCGCCGACGACCTCACGGACCCGGCGCCGGCCACGACCTTCGCGCACCTCGATGCCACGACCGTGCTCTCCCGCCCCATCTCGGAGCTGGGCATCTACCCGGCCGTGGACCCGCTCGACTCCACCTCGCGCATCCTCGACCCGCGCTATGTGGGCGACGAGCACTACCGCGTGGCGTCGCTCGTGAAGCAGATCCTGCAGCGATACAAGGAACTGCAGGACATCATCGCCATCCTCGGCATGGAGGAGCTCTCCGAGGAGGATCGCATCCTCGTCGGCCGAGCCCGTCGCATCCAGCGATTCCTCTCGCAGAACACCTTCGTGGCCAAGGCCTTCACCGGTCTCGACGGTTCGTTCGTGCCAGTGGCGGAGACCATCCAGGCCTTCAGCGCCATCGCCAAGGGCGAGTTCGACCACTTCCCGGAGCAGGCCTTCTTCCTCTGCGGCGGCATCGAGGACCTCGAGCGGTCGGCGGCGAAGTTGGCAGGCCGCTGATGTCGCTGACCGTCTCGCTGGTGACTGCGGAGCGCCTGCTCTGGAGCGGTGCGGCGACGTCCGTCATCGCCCGCACCGTGGAGGGTGACATCGGCATCCTGCGTGGGCATGAGCCGGTGCTGGCGGAACTCGCCGACGGTGGCGTGGTGCGCATCGAGTCAGAGGGCGCCGGCCGCATCACCGCGGCGGTCCACGGCGGCTTCCTGTCGGTGGACAACGACGACGTGATCCTGCTGGCGGAGACGGCCGAGTTGGCCGAGGAGATCGACGCGGCCAGGGCAGCGGCGGCGCTGCAGCGATCCAAGGACGAGCAGACGAAGCTCGCCGTCGCCGCAGCGCATCGCGCGGAGGCCCGCCTGCGGGCGGTATCCGGCCACCCGGGTGGCTCACACCACCACTAGCGGCATCGCACGCAACCTCGAAGGCCCGCCCCCAAGGCGGGCCTTCGTCGTCAGCGGGTGCATCCGATCGTCAACTGCCGAGTCATCGACGCCGCTGGCGCATGAGGAACCGGGGTCAGGCGGGTGGGGGTGTGTGGTGGGCGCCGGGGCTCCACAGGACGTCCCCGCGATCGGCATTGGCATGGCGGGCGAGGATGAACAGGAGATCGGAGAGGCGGTTCAGGTACTTGGCGGTGTCCGGATTGATGCCGCCCGGGGCATCCGCGCCATGCACGTCGACGGCGGCCCAGGTGGCGCGCTCGGCGCGGCGGACGATGGTGCGTGCCACATGGAGGAGGGCGGCACCGGGTGTGCCTCCCGGCAGGATGAAGGAGTGCAGCGGATCCAACTGCTCGTTGTAGGTGTCGCAGGCCCGCTCCAGCCGCCCCACGTAGGCCGCATCGATGCGACGGATGCGCGTATCGCCCGCTACGAGGGGTGTGCAGAGGTCCGAGCCGACGTCGAAGAGGTCGTTCTGGATCTGTCGAAGCAGCTCGCCCACGTCTTCCGCCAGCGAACCCAAGGCGAGTGCCACCCCGATGGCGGAGTTGGCCTCGTCGACGTCCGCATAGGCGACGAGGCGTGCATCGGTCTTGTGCACGCGTGAGAAGTCGCCCAGGCCGGTGGTGCCGTCGTCGCCGGTGCGCGTGTAGATGCGCGTGAGATGAACCATGCGGTGATGCTAGCCCGGGGCCCGTCTCGCGAGGCGGGATCGGCTGGGGGCCGCCGTCTACGCTTGGCTCGTGGGAGCGATTCGCGTGGTGGGGGGCCGACGCCTGCAGGGCGAGGTGCGGGTCACCGGCGCCAAGAACAGCGTCCTCAAGCTGATGGCTGCCTCCCTGCTCGCGCGCGGCCGCACCACCCTGCGCGAGGTCCCGGACATCTACGACGTCGAGGTCATGTGCGACCTGCTCCGTCGGCTCGGCTGCCAGGTCGAGCACCAGCTGGAGCTCGGCCTGCTCACCATCGACGTGCCCGAGCAGTTGGCCACGCGCGCCGATTACGACCTGGTGCGCAAGATGCGGGCATCCATCTGTGTGCTCGGCCCGCTGGTCACCCGCGCGGGCAAGGCCGACGTGGCCCTCCCCGGGGGCGACGCCATCGGCTCGCGCGGGCTGGACATGCACATCGACGGACTGGCCCGCATGGGTGCGGAGGTCACCTCCGAGCATGGGTACCTGGTGGCGCAGGCCGGGCGCCTGCACGGCGCCACCGTCTACCTGGACTTCCCGAGTGTCGGCGCCACCGAGAACATCCTGATGGCGGCCGTCCTCGCACAGGGCACCACAGTGATCGACAACGCGGCCCGGGAGCCTGAGATCGTGGACCTCGCCGACATGCTGCGCAGCATGGGCGCCCAGGTGCGCGGTGACGGCAGCCCCACCATCACCGTCGAGGGCGTGGACGTACTGCAGCCGGTCTCGCACACGACGGTGTCCGACCGCATCGTGGCGGGCACCTGGGCCATCGCGGCCGCCATGACACGCGGCGACGTCCTCGTGCGGAACGCCAATCCACAGCACATCGAGTTGGCCCTCGACAAACTCACGCGGTCGGGTGCCGTGGTGGACGTCGAGGGCGACGGCTTCCGCGTCCGCATGGAGCGACGGCCTCGCGCGGTGGACATCGTGACGCTGCCCTATCCGGGTATCGCCACGGACTTCCAGCCCCAGTTCATCGCCTTGAATGCCATCGCGGATGGCGCCGCGATGGTCACGGAGAACCTCTTCGAGGCGCGCTTCCGGTTCGTGCAGGAACTCGCGCGCCTGGGTGCCGATGTGCGCACCGACGGCCACCATGCGCTCGTCCGCGGCCACCTGCAACTCAGTGGAGCGCCAGTGGAGGCGACCGACATCCGTGCCGGCGCGGGCCTGGTGCTCGCGGGCTTGGTGGCGGAGGGCACGACGACGGTCCACGGCGCCGAGCACATCGATCGGGGCTATGCCGGGTTCGTCGGGCAACTGCGCGCGTTGGGAGCCGAGGCGGAGCGCCTGTCGTGAGGCTCGTCATCGCCACCTGCTCCGTGGACTACGCCGGGCGCCTGTCCGCGCACCTGCCGAGCGCGACCCGGCTCATCCTCGTCAAGGCGGACGGCTCCGTTCTCGTGCACTCCGACGGCGGTTCGTACAAGCCCCTCAACTGGATGAGCCCGCCCTGCACACTCGTCATCGAGCGGGACGACACCGCGCACACCTGGACGGTCGAGAACAAGGCAGGGGAGCGCCTCGTCATCACCATCGAGGAGGTGCACCACGACAGCGCCCACGAGTTGGGTGTCGACCCGGGGCTGCAGAAGGACGGGGTAGAGGCGCACCTGCAGGAACTGCTCGCGCTGCACATCGAAACGCTGGGCGCCGGGAGTCGCCTCATCCGTCGTGAGTACATGACCGCCATCGGACCGATCGACATCCTGGCCAAGGACGCGCAGGGTGGCACGCTCGCGGTGGAGATCAAGCGGCGTGGCGAGATCGACGGCGTCGAGCAACTCACGCGCTACCTCGAGCTGCTGAACCGTGACCCCCTGTTGGCGCCGGTTCAAGGGGTGTTCGCGGCGCAGGAGATCAAGCCCCAGGCGCGCACGCTGGCCGCGGACCGGGGCATCCGCTGCCTGGTCCTCGACTACGACGTGCTGCGCGGCATCGAGGACCCCAGCCTCCGGCTGTTCTGAGGCTGCGCAACGAGCGGTTGCCGTGCGCCGCTACCGGCCACCGGCGCTGTCGATGCCCTCGAAATGCCAAGGCGTCACATCGTCGAGCGACAGTGGGAAGTACCCGCGCGCATTCAGTGCGTCGACGAGTTGCGCCCGGTGCTCGGTGGCGTGGTGCACCACCTGTGCGACGATCGTCACGCGCTGCACCATGCGCACGGTGCCGTCGATGAGTCTGCGCTCCACGAGCGCGTCCTCGAGGCTGGCCGCGGAGGCGAGGTCGGCGTCAATCACCCGCAGCTCGTCCGCCAGAGTGAGCACCTCGGCCATCGTCGTCGGCACCGCGTACTCCGCCGCCGGCTGGTCGGGCAGCAGGAAGGAGCGATACCGGGCGGACGATCGCGTGATGTGCATGAGGATGCGTCCCGCGGTCCACTCGGCGTTCTCGATGTAGGAGGAGAGGGCTTCGTCGGGCAGTCCCGCCACCGCCCGGAAGACCTGCTGGTTGGCCCATCCCGTGTGGCGAAGTGCGTATGTGGTCGCGTCCATGGCCTCCATCCTGCCCTACACGCCGAGCGCCGCGAACCGGGCCCGGCGCCTTGCCACCGACATCTGCGAGGATGCGGGTATGGCACGTCGGAACAGCCGCAGGCGCGACGATGATCCCGGCCTCCGTCCGGCGTCGTCCTACGGCCTGCGACGGGTCGTGGAGATGGCAGACGGCGAGTGGGTGGTCCAGACCATCACGGGGGCGGCGTCCACCAAGATGTACCGCTGTCCGGGCTGCGATCAGGAGATCCGACCCGCGACGCCGCATGTGGTGGCCTGGCCCTTCGACAACGGCGCAGGCGACGATGACCGCTTGCAGGAACGACGACATTGGCACACCCCGTGCTGGAACGCACGGGCCCGACGACGACCGGCGAGGTAGCGCATGAGTACTTGGCTCCACGATTCCGCCTCTTGGCTTGTCGACCACAACCTGTCGGCGCCCCTGTTCGTGCTGCTGCTCTTCATCGCCTTCGCCGAGGCCGCGCTGTTCCTCGGCTTCGTGCTGCCGGGGGAGACCTCGCTCGTCATCGGAGGCATGCTCGCGGCCCAGGGGGTCTGGGACCTGGGCGACTTCTTCTTCTGGGCCATCGCCTGCGCCGTGGCGGGCGACTCCGTCGGCTACGAGGTCGGCAAGCACTACGGCGACCGCATCCTGGACTCCTGGCTGGGGAGGCGCATCGGCATCAAACGATGGCGCGTTGCGGAGCACATCCTCACCACCTACGGACCGCAGACGGTGTTCTTCGGTCGCGCGCAGGCGTTGCTGCGCGCACTGGTGCCGGCCCTGGCGGGCATGAGCCGCATGCCATACCGGGTCTTCCTCAAGTGGAATTCCATGGGCGGCATCGTGTGGGGCGGTGGCGTGGTGGTACTCGGATACGTGTTCGCGCACTCGCTGCATCGCCTGGAGACGGCGCTCAAGTGGTGGTCGCTCGTGCTCGTCGTCGCCGTGGCGTTCGGTATCTGGCAGGCGCACAAGCAGATCGATGCCGCCATGGAGCGGGTCGAGGATTCGCTCGACGAGCAGGCACCGTGAGGGCACACGGACAGCCGGCCCACGCCGACCCGGTCGCACATGACATCGTCGCCAACTCGGTCCTGCCGGGAAGGCGCGAACCCGTCCGCTTCCGCACCTCCGATGGCATGCACCTCGTCGGTGAGCTGGCCCTGCCGCTGCGCCCCCCGCGCCACACCATCGTGTGCCTGCACCCGAACCCGGTGCAGGAGGGCAACATGGACTCCCACGTCCTGCGCAAGCTGGCCTGGCGCTTCCCGGCCCTGTTCGACGTCGCCGTCCTCCGCTTCAACTTCCGTGGCGTGACGTCGCGCGCCGGCACGAGCGAGGGGGAGACGGACGCGGGCGAGCGCGAGGGCCTGGATCTGGCGGCTGCGCTCAGGTTCATCGACCAGCGCGGGCTCCCCGAGCCCTGGATCGTGGGCTGGTCCTTCGGCACCGACGTCACCCTGCGCCATGCCGCAGGCATGCGCATCCAGGGGGCCGTCCTGCTCTCCCCTCCGCTGCGCTGGACCGATGTCGACGACCTGGACCGCTGGGCGGCGAGCGGCAAGCCGCTCGTGTGCCTGGTGCCGGAGTTCGATTCCTTCCTGCAGCCCCAGGAGGCGCGGGAACGTTTCGCACGCATCCCGCAGGCGCAGGTGATCGAGGGCCCCGGCTCGAAGCACCTCTGGGTCGGCGAACTGTCGGTGCGCCAGGCCCTGCAGGGCATCGCGCACGCGGTGGTCGGCGCCGATGCCGAGCTGCCGCACACCTGGCAGGGCCCCATGGAACGATGGAACGACATCAAGGGGGCGGCGGTGCCGGTGCCGTTGCAGCACGCGTCACACCCCACGTCGAACCAGCCCTGAACGAGACGGACGAGAGGATGCCCATGCTTGCGTACGCGGAGACCGGGTCAGGTCCCGCACTGGTGCTCCTGCACGCCTTCCCGCTCGATCGCACGCTCTGGCGGGATGTCGTCGGGCACATCGCGGCGAGCGGCTGGCGGGTCATCACGCCTGACCTCCCGGGTTTCGGCGCAAGTGAGGAATCCGTTGGCAGCCTTGAGGATTCCGCTTCGGCGGTGGCGACCCTCATGAACAACCTGGGTGAGAACGCTGCCGTCATCGGCGGCTGCTCCATGGGCGGGTACGTGGCGCTCGCCTTCGCCGCGCAGTATCCCGACCGCACCGCGGGCCTGATCCTCACCGACACCAAGGCCAGTGCCGACGGCGATGAGGCACGGGCGAATCGCGAACGCATTGCCCTGCAGGTGCTCGACTCGGGCTCCACGGCCGCGCTGGCTTCCACCATGCCCGACTCGATGCTCAGCCCATCGACGCTGGCGTCGCGGCCGGAGGTGCGCGAATGGCTGAAGGCGACGATCCTGCAGCAGCGGCCGACGAGCGTCGCCGCGGCGCAGCGCGCCATGGCGGAGCGGCCGGAGCGCTTCGAGGCACTCCGGGCCCTGCGCGTGCCGGTGCTCAGCCTGCGCGGCGCCGACGATCTCACGGCTACGGCTGAGGACCACAGGCGCATGGCGGATGCCGCAGGCGATGCCCTGGACGTCGTCGTACCGGGTGCGGGCCACCTGCTCCCGATCGAGCAGCCGGCCGCCTTCGCGGAGCAGGTCGTCGGGTTCCTGCGTCGGTTGCGCACGCCGTCCTGCTGATCGGCGCACGCGCAGGTCGAGCGGCGTCACGGATGCGCGTGCAGCGCCCGCTGTGCGGCGCCGCGCGTAGGGTTCGAGGGCACCACCTTCAGGAGGTCTCATGTCCGCGTCGGTCATCATCGGGGGAGCACGCACGCCGATCGGACGGTTGCTCGGCAGCCTCAAGGACCTCACCGCCGCGGACCTGGGGGCGCACGCGATCCGGCACGCGCTCGAGCGGTCCCATGTGGCGCCCGATCTCGTCCAACACGTGCTCATGGGGAACGTCATCCAGGCCGGGAACGGGCAGAATCCGGCGCGCCAGGCGGCCGTGGCGGCCGGCATCGGCATGCACGTCCCGGCACTCACGATCAACAAGGTCTGCCTGTCGTCGCTCGAAGCCATCGCCTACGCGGACTTCATGATCCGAGCCGGCGAGGCCGACTGCATCGTGGCCGGCGGCATGGAGTCCATGACGCGCGCGCCGCACTTGCTGCCGGGCGGACGCGAGGGCGTGAAGTACGGATCCTGGGAGCTGCTCGACTCCATCGCCGAGGACGCGCTCACCGACTCCTTCGAGCGCGTGTCCATGGGAACCAGCACCGATCGGTACAACGACGACCACGTGCACCTCAGCCGCGAGGAGCAGGACGCCTTCGCGGTGCGCTCGCACCAGCGGGCGCACTCGGCCACCAGCAGCGGCGTGTTCGCTCACGAGCTGGCACCCATCAGCATCCCGCAACGCAAGGGTCCCGACGTCGTGCTCGGTCACGATGAGGGCGTGCGCGGCGACGTCAGCATGGAGTCACTGGCCAGGCTGCGACCGGCCTTCGTCGACGGCGGCACCGTCACGGCCGGCAACGCGTCACAGATCTCCGACGGCGCGGCGGCGGTCGTCGTCATGTCGAAGGCGCGCGCGGAAGCACTGGGCCTGCAGTGGATCGCGGAGGTCGTCAGCACGGCCTCGGTCGCCGGTCCCGATCCCTCGCTGGCCTTCCAGCCCGCCAACGCCACCCTGGCGGCAC
>DAHWFQ010000011.1:0-11008 GCA_027324895.1 Actinomycetota bacterium
TGGTGGATCCAGGTGTACGCATGCCTTGACGCGACCATGCGATCGTGCGGCATGGTGATGACCTGCAGCCCGAAGCGACCTCCCGGCACGAGCAACCGGCTCACCGTCTCGAAGTACACAGGCCAGTACTCGGCGCCGACCGCCTCCAACATCTCCACGCTCACCACGGCGTCGTAGTGACCGCTCACGTCGCGGTAGTCACACAGCTCCAGCGTGACCTGATCGGCGAGACCGGCACGCTCAACGCGGTCCCGCGCACCGTCGAGTTGCTCCTGCGACAATGTCACCGAGTGGACCGTGGCACCGCGCTCGGCCGCCTGCAACGCGAGTTGGCCCCAACCGGTGCCGATCTCCAGGACCCGCGTGCCAGCACCGACATGCGCCAGATCGAGCACCCGGTCCACCTTGCGCCGTTGGGCGGCGGCCAGGTCGGTCGGGCCCTCGCTGTCGCGAACGCTGTCGAAGAGCGCAGAGGAGTAGGTCATGGTGTCATCGAGGAAGAGGGCGAAGAGCTCGTTCGAGAGGTCGTAGTGGCGCGAGATGTTCGAGCGCGCACCGTCGCGGTGGTTCTGCTCGTTACGGGGGTGTCGGGGCTCGAACCACCGACGGAATGACCGCATCCAGGCGGGGACGATGTCGAGGAGTCTGGCCGCGTACGGCGTCAGGACATCGGCGAGGTCACTCCCCTCTCCGGCGGCCCAGTCTCCGGCCATGTAGGCCTCGCCGAGCCCGATCTTCAGATCCGCACCAAGGCGGTGGAAGACGGCCTGGTCGCGAATGTCGAACACTGGCAAGGCGTTTTGCAGTCCGTTGATCGTGGAGCCATCCGGCATCCGGACGGTGACGGGCACCGACGGTGCGATGCGACGAAGCAGGTGGCGTGCCACGGCGGCCCGCAGGGCACTGCTCGGCGGCGCGGCGAGTTCCGACCAGTCTGCCGACGGGCGGGTGCTCTGCAGGGCGTCATAGCTCATTGGAACCCCAACTGCTTGTCGTGATCGGGCCTGGGCAGCACTGGGAGTCGGCGCACCCACAGCCAGATGCCATGCATACGGATGCGCAGCATCGTCTGCAGCGCCACGAGCGGCGTTCGGGCCACCGCACGCACGAGGTTCATGGCAGTGGCCGGAACCGGACGGCCGCTGAATGAGGCGCTGAACATGTGCTCGTCGCCCTGGAGCAATTGGATGGAGACCGAGACACGATCCGCGCTCAGCTTGAGCGCCACCAGGTACTCGCCCGTCACCTCGAAGAAGGGCGAGACATAGAACTCCTTCTCCACGCGCGCCCGACCGTCGACGTCGGGACGGAGGAGATGGGCGTGGCGGTCGCCGTAGGTGTTGTGGATCTCCAGCACCGCCCAGCGCACTGCCGTCTGCTCGTCGATGCACCAGAAGACCGTGAGCGGGTCGAAGGCCTGGCCGAAGGCCCGCCCGGAGGAGAGCATGAGCACACGATCGGTGTCGGCGATCTGCTCCCCTTGGCTGCTTGCGAAGGTTGCGACGGCCCCTCGCAGCGAGGTCGCAGCACCACCGAAGTGATCGCGGGTGGGGAAGTCCGCGATCACGCCACGTGATGGCACCGCATCAACATCGAACAACCACTGGTAGGTCCTGAAGTGGAGACGGTGGTTGAACGGCCGTCGACGCTGGTGACGGACCGAGCCGCGGACCAGTGCGGGGAGTTGCGGCAACGTCACCATCGCGCACCGAGCCTGCTGGCGGCGTTGAGCCCCGACCGTGCGCCGTCCTCGTGGAATCCCCAGCCGAGGTGCGCGCCCGCGAAGGCCAGGCGCGGACCACCCGCGGCCGCGATGCGCGGCGCCGCAGCGACTGCGGCTGGCGTGAACACCGGGTGCATGTACTCCATGCGTGCGATCACCGACTGCGGATCGACGAGTGCGCCGGGGTTGAGCGTGACGACGTGGTCGTCGGCGAGGTCGAGGCCGTGCAGCCGGTTCATCCAGTAGCTGACGAGGACGCCCGAGGAATCCGCGCGGCAGTCCTCGATGCGGTAGTTCCAGCTCGAACGCGCACGGCGGGGTGAGGGCAGCACTGAGGCATCGCGGTGCAACCAGGTGGGATTCACGGAGTACTTGAACGATTGCAGGTCCTTGCGCTCGTCGGCGCTCGCATCCACGAGCAGGCGTGCGGCATCGTCCGCGTGGACAGCGATGACGGCCTTGTCGAAGCGGCGCGTGCTGCCATCAACCGTCGTCACATCGACGCCGTCATGGTGGCGCTGCACCGCCGTGACCGCGGTGTGCAGATGCGTGGCTGGCAGGCGCTGGATGATGGCGCGAACGTACGTCGACGACCCGCCGACGACGGTGCGCCAGGTGGGAGAGCCGCCGATCGAGAGCATGCCGTGGTTGTCGAGGAATGCGAACAGGTGCCGTGCCGGGTATTCGCGTGCGTCAAGGTCGCCCGCTGACCAGACGCAGGAGACCAGGGGTACGGCGAAATGGCGGATGAAGTACTCGCTGTAGCCACCTCGAGCGAGGAACTCGCCCCAGGTCTCACTCCCTGCGTCCCGATCGCCGAGCAAGGCGCGGGCCGCGCGGTGGAAGCGCGGCACGTCCGCCAGCATGCGCAGGAAGCGGGGATCGACGAGTCGCTGGCGCTGCGCGAAGATGCCGGTTGCGCCGCGACCGCCCGAGTAGGTGAGACGGCAGCGTCGGCACTCCACGCTCATGCTCATCTCGGTGGGCTGCGTCCTGACGTCGAGTTCGCTGAACATCCGCAGCAGGGTCGGATAGGTGCGCTCGTTGTGCACGATGAAGCCGGAGTCGATGCTCGCGATGCCTCCGGTGCGCAGGGGCACCGCATGCGTGTGCGCATGCCCGCCGAAGCGCCGGTCCCGCTCGAACAGCGTGACGTCATGGCTCCGGCGCATTGCGTACGCGGCCGTGAGCCCGGCGACGCCGGACCCGATGACGGCGACACTGTCCCTGCCTGCGTTTGCCACGGCGGGGACTGTATATGGATTGTCTAGCCTTTGTCTAATGCTTGCACTAGACTGCGGGCATGTACACGATCAAGGCCGCCGCCCAGATGACGTCCATCCCGCCGGCCACCCTGCGCGCCTGGGAGCGTCGGTACGGCATCGGATTGGCCCAACGCACGGACTCGGGCTACCGCCTGTACGACGAGGTGGCACTGGCCGAGGTGCAGGCCATGCAACGCCTCATCGAGGGCGGTTGGGCGGCCAAGCAGGCGGCCGACGAGGTCCTGCGCCAGCGCGTCGGGCGCTTGCCGGGCGCCGACTCCCCGGCCGCGTGGCCGGGCATCGCCGAGTTCGTGAACGCGGCCGACCGACTCGACGACGCGGCCATGGGTCGCGTCCTTGACGAGGTGTTCGCGCGGGCCAGTTTCGAGCACGTCTTCGACGGTTGGCTCACCCCCGCCCTGCATGCAGTCGGCGAGGCCTGGGCGGGGGGCACGCTCGACGTGGCCAGTGAGCACTTCGCGAGCGCTGCCGTCATGCGACGCCTCTCCGCGGCGCACGAGGCAGCGGCGGCGCATGCCCGCGGTCCTCGGGTGCTTGTTGGCCTGCCCCCGGGCGCCGTCCACGAAGTGGCGCCCCTGGCCATGGCTACCGCGTTACGCCGCGTCGGGGTGAACGCCGTCTATCTCGGCGCCGACCTCCCGACTGACGCCTGGGCCGGTGCCGCGGCCAGTCCAAGCGTGACGGCCGTCGTGATGTCCTTGACCACGGCATCAGACGTCGAGGCCGCCCGGGCCGTGGTCCAGTCGCTTCGGGCGCGACGACCGGATCTCTGCATCGCCGTCGGTGGACCGCACGCTGCCGCACTCGTCGGCTCGACCATCCTGTTCACAGGAACCATCCCGGAATCCGCCCGCGAACTCGCCGCGCACCTTGACGGTCGCCAGGGAGGCTGAGCATCCATGCGCATCACCAGGACCGTCATGAGCCCACGCGCCATCTCCGAGGTGTTCGCCTACCTCAGCGACTTCACCAGTACGACGGAGTGGGACCCCGGCACCATCAGCACGACGCTGGTGAGCGGTGACGGTGGCGTTGGCACCGTCTACGCCAACACCTCCAGATTCAACGGTAGGCAAGCCGCACTCACCTACCGCGTGACCGCCTTGGTGCCCAACGCACTGGTGCGCCTCGAGGGCGAGAACAAGACCATCCATGCCACGGACACCATGACCTTCGACGAGTCGGCGCACGGGACGAGCGTCACCTACGACGCGAACTTCCGCTTCAAGGGCTTGGCCCGGTTGGCGGCACCATTCCTGGGCAGGGCCTTCAAGAAACTCGGCGATGAGGCGGAGGCGGGGCTTCGGCGGGCGCTTGGCGCATAGTCGCGGGCACCATCGCCGCGCCCTGCATGCGCCCTGTGCCCGCGCGGCGCAGTCCCCGCGCCATGCCTGGAGTTGGTGAGCGGCGCTCAGGAAGGGCAGCCCCCGACGCGGCGGCATGCCCAAGGGCTACCACTACGACAAGCCCCGAAATATAAGCAAGTCCCGGGACATCCGATAAGGACGTCCCGGGACTTCACATGGTCGGGGTGACAAGATTTGAACTTGCGACCTCTTCGTCCCGAACGAAGCGCGCTACCAAGCTGCGCCACACCCCGCCGACGCGAACGCCAGCCTGCGAATCCTATGCGATCGCCACGAGCGCCCCGAAATCGCCGTTCAGGCGCCCTTCAGGTGCGGGCCAGCAGGGTGAGCAGGGTGGCCTCGGGCCGACAGGCGAATCGCACCGGTGTGAAGGGATTGGTGCCGATCCCGGCGCTCACGTGCAGCCAGGCCCGCTTGTGGTGGTGCAGCCCCTTGGCGCGTCGGCGGTCGAGGTCGCAGTTCGTCACCAGGGCACCGAAGCCGGGGATGCAGAGCTGGCCGCCGTGCGTGTGCCCGGCGAGCACCAATGCGGCCCCGTCGGCCTCCATAGCGTCCAGGATGCGCAGATAGGGCGCGTGGGTCACGCCGATCCCGACGTCCGCAGCGGTCACCGGACCGGCCACCGCGCGGTAGTCGTCGCGTCCGAGGTGGGGGTCGTCCACGCCCCGGAACTCGATCCGGGTGCCCTGCACCTCGAGTGTGGAGCGGCCCTGGTTGACGGACCGCCAACCGCCTGCCTCGAGCGCGCCCAACAGGTCGGGCCAGGGTAGGTCGTCACCGTGGATGCGCTTGCCCTTGTCGCGTCCGAGGTAGCGCGCGGGGTTCTTCGCGCGGGGGGCGTAGTAGTCGTTGCTCCCGAAGACGAAGACCCCGGGCAGTGTGCGCAGTGGCCCAAGCGCCTCCAGCACCGCCGGCACCCCATTCGCATGCGCGATGAAGTCGCCGGTCACCACCACCAGGTCAGGGCGCTCTGCGGCGAGTGAGCGCAGCCAAGTCGCCTTCCGATGCTGGGAGGGCGTGAGATGGAGGTCGGAGATGTGCAGGATCCGGATGGGGGTCGCCCCCGGGGGCAACACCGGCACCTCGACCCGACGCGTGGTGAAGGCACGCACCTCGTAGCCGGCGCTGTACGCGAGCCCACCGACAGCGACGATGCCCAGTGCGATCAACGGGTTCATGCGCTCATCCAAACACGACCCACCAGCACGCTGGCAGGATTGCCCCATGACCACCATGAAAGAGCAGCTGCAGGCAGACCTCACCGACGCCATTCGCGCCCGCGATGAGTTGCGGAGCGGCACCATTCGCATGGCGCTTGCTGCCATCATGAACGAGGAAGTGGCCGGCAAGGCCGCCCGCAAGTTGACGGACGTCGAGGAACTCGCGGTGCTCACGCGGGAGGGCAAGAAGCGTCGCGAGTCCATCGAGGCGTTCACGGCCGCCAACCGCATGGACCTCGCGGACAAGGAGGCCGCGGAACTCGCGGTGCTTGAGCAGTACCTGCCGTCGCAACTCCCACCCGACGAGTTGGCCGCAATGATCGCGGCGGCCGTGGCCGATGCCAAGGCGTCGGGCGCCGAGGGCATGAAGGCGATGGGCGCGGTCATGAAGGTGCTGCAGCCGAAGGTCACTGGTCGCGCGGACGGGGCCGCCGTCGCGGCCGCGGTTCGCGCTGCGCTCGGCGCCTGATGCCCGACAGGTTGCGATGGCGCGGCACCGCTCGCTCGCTGGTGCTCTCCTGGGTGCTCGTGGCGATCTTCGTCATGGTGTTCGGCATCATCGTCATCAGTCACGCTGCGATGGGCTCACACGCCCGCAGACCGGGTGCAGCTGGTTGGGCCGTCGCCATCGCTGCGCTTGGGCTCGGTCTCCTCGTGGCACTCTGGACCTCACGCGTGGCCGTGGAGTTCGATGAGCAGGAATTGCGCATCCGCTTCGGACCCGGCTGGCCGGTGCGCCGCATCCCCTGGAGCCGCGTAATCTCCGTCGAGTACCTGTACGTGCACCCCCTGCAATGGGGCGGCTGGGGCTACAGGATCCTGCCCCTGCGTCGTGCGCAGGCCATCGTGCTCAGGGCAGGCGATGGGCTGCGCCTGGAGTTGAGCAATGGGCAGGCGCTGATCGTCACCGTCGATGGGGCCAAGCGCGCCCTCGACGTCATCCGCAAACTCCGTTCCGGCGAATAGGCCACAGCCGCGGTCCGAGACCGTTGCTGCATCCTGCAAGGAGGCGCTGCACGTGAACAGACTCGGGCATTCGACATCGCCATATCTGTTACAGCACAAGGACAACCCGGTCGACTGGTACGAATGGGGCGGCGAGGCATTCGCGGAGGCACGGAGGCGCGACGTCCCCGTCTTCCTTTCCATCGGCTACTCGAGCTGCCACTGGTGCCATGTGATGGCACACGAGTCCTTCGAGGATCCGGGAGTGGCCGCATTCCTCAATGCGCACTTCGTGAGCATCAAGGTGGATCGAGAGGAGCGCCCGGACATCGACGCCGTGTACATGAGCGCGACCGTGGCCATGACCGGCAGCGGGGGCTGGCCCATGAGCACCTTCCTCGACCACGAGGGCCGCCCCTTCTACGCAGGCACCTACTTCCCACCCGAGCCGCGTCACGGCATGCCGTCGCTGTCGCAGCTGCTCGAGATGATCGCGGAGGCCTGGAATGCGCGCCGAGGTGACGTGACCGATGCCGCAGGGCGCATCCGCAGCCTGCTCGCGGACCAGGCGTCCCCGGGGCTCGAGCCCGCCGGGATCGATGAGGCGTTGCTGCGAGACGCCGTTGATGCGCTGGCTCGCTCCTTCGACGCCGAACACGCGGGATTCAGCGGCGCCCCGAAGTTCCCGCCGTCGATGGTCCTGGAGTTCCTCTTGCGCGAAGCGGCGCGCATCGAGGACAAGCGTGCGCTCCTCATGGCGGGCTGGACACTGGAGGCGATGGCCCGCGGTGGCATGTACGACCAGCTCGGCGGCGGCTTCGCCCGCTACTCAGTTGACGCCAGGTGGGCCGTCCCCCATTTCGAGAAGATGCTGTACGACAACGCGCTGCTGTTGCGCGTGTATGCGCATTGGTGGCGCCTGACCGGGAACGCGCTGGCGGAGCGCGTCGTGCGTGAGACAGCGCACTTCCTGCTCACCGAGATGCGCACCGCGCAAGGCGGTTTCGCCGCATCCATCGACGCCGACAGCGCGGGTGGCGAAGGGCGCTTCTATGCCTGGTCACCCGGCCAGATGCAGGAAGTGCTCGGTGAGGTCGACGCACAGTGGGCGGCAGACCTGTGTGAGGTGACGGCGACGGGGAGTTTCGAACACGGCCTGTCGACACTGCAGTTGCGGCGGGACCCTGACGACCCGGCGCGCTGGCAGTCGGTGCGGAAGCGCCTGTATGCGGCGCGCGCCCAACGCGTGCGTCCGGGAACGGACGGGAAGGTGGTTGCCGCCTGGAACGGGTTCGCCGTCAGCGCCTTGGCGGAGGCTGGCGCGCTCCTCTCCGAGCCGGCATGGGTGCTGGCCGCCGAGGAGGCGGCGGACCTGCTGGTGGCCGTCCACCTCTCTGCGGACGGCCGGCTCCGTCGCACGTCGCGCGACGGCGTCGCGGGGTCCAGCACCGGTGTGCTCGAGGACTACGCATCCGTCGCCGAGGCCATGCTGGTGCTTGCGCAGGTCAATGGGGACACGGTCTGGCGCGAACGAGCCCAGGTGCTCCTCGATACCGCGCTGACGCATTTCGGCGCCGACGACGGCGGCTTCTTCAGCACCCCCGCATTCGGGGAGCAGCTGATCGTCCGGCCGCGTGAGTTGGGCGACGCCGCCGAGCCATCGGGCACGGCGGCCATGGCGCAGTCGCTGCTCACGTATGCGGCGCTGACGGCATCGGACACACACCGCGAACGCGCACGATCGGCGCTCACCGCACTCGCCGGATTGGCGCGGCGCGCACCGCGTGCCGCCGGTTGGGCGTTGGCCGCGTGTTCGGCGCTGTTGGACGGCCCCGCCGAGATCACCGTGAACGCGGCCGCTGGCCACGCGCTGCACGCACTCGCCTTGCGCGGCAGTGCGCCCGGTGCCGTCGTCATCGTCAATGGAGATGGTCCACCAGGCACGGCGATGGTGTGCCGTCACCACACCTGCTCGCTGCCGACCTCGGTTGCCGAAGCCCTGGCGGCCCAGATCGGTGCGCGCCACTGACATGGCGGGCCCATCGGCAACCGCGACGGGCTAGAGGGCGCGCAGGATGCAGAACTCGTTGCCCTCGGGATCCGCCATGACCACCCAGGTGGTTGCTGGGTCGGCGCTCTGGCCGATCTCGACACGGGTGGCGCCGAGTGCCTCCGCGCGCGCCACCTCGACCGCCTGATTGTCCGGGCGGAGGTCGAAGTGCAGGCGGTTCTTGATGACCTTGGTGTCTGGGGCCTTGAGGAACAGCAGCACCGGCGACAGCACGAGCCCGCGATTGCGCGGTTCGACCACCACGTCGGTGTCGGACGCCTGGGTGACCTCCCAGTCGAGCACCTCGGCCCAGAAGTCCGCAACCCGGGCCGGGTTGTGGCAATCGACGGTCACGCACTCGATGGTGAGCATGTGCGTCATCAAAGCACAGTGACCGTTGTTCACAAATGGCCCGTATTCCGGGCGAGAACTGAACAACCCGGGAAGAAGAACGACGGTTGTTCACGGACGGCCCGAATTCCGGGCGAAACGTGAACAACCGTCGTTGTCAGGGCTTGGGATGTCAGCCGGCGAGTTCCTCGGCGACGAGTTCGGCGATCTGCACGGCGTTCAGCGCTGCACCCTTGCGCAGGTTGTCGTTGCTGATGAACAGCGCCAGACCGCGCTTGCCCTCGACCGACTGGTCCTGACGGATGCGTCCGACGTAGGACGGATCGTTGCCGGCGGCCATCAGCGGCGTGGGCACGTCCACCACGAGCACACCGGGAGCATCTGCGAGCAGCTTGGCGGCCCGCTCCGGCGTGATCTCGTGGGCGAACTCGGCGTTGATGGAGAGCGAGTGTCCGGTGAACACGGGCACACGCACGCAGGTTCCGCTCACACGCAGGTCGGGGATGCCCAGGATCTTGCGGGATTCATTGCGCAGCTTCTGCTCCTCGTCGGTCTCATTCGAGCCGTCGTCGACGAGGGATCCGGCGAAGGCCACCACGTTGAACGCGATGGGAGCGACGTACTTCTTCGGCGCGGGCATGGTGACCGCAGCACCGTCGTGGGTGAGGGCAGCGATGTCCTGGCTGATCGCCCCCCGCACCTGGCCGTCGAGCTCGTTGACGCCCGCCAGGCCAGAGCCCGACACCGCCTGGTACGAGGAGACGATGAGCTTCACGAGCCCGGCTTCCTCGTGCAACGGGCGCAGCACCGGCATGGCGGCCATGGTCGTGCAGTTCGGGTTGGCGATGATCCCCTTCGGTCGCCACTTGATGTCGAGCGGGTTCACCTCGCTCACGACGAGCGGGACTTCGGGATCCATGCGCCAGCCCGATGAGTTGTCGATGACGACAGCGCCCGCAGCCGCGAACCTCGGCGCCAGTGCCTTGGAGGTCGACGCCCCGGCGGAGAACAGCGCGATGTCGATGCCCGAGAGGTCAGCGGTCGCTGCATCCTCGACGAGGATGCGGTCCCCTCGGAAGCGGAGCGCCGTGCCCGCGGAGCGAGCGGAGGCGAACAGGCGCAGGGCGCCGACTGGGAAGTTGCGCTCCTCGAGGACGCGCAGCATGACGCTGCCGACCTGACCCGTGGCACCTACGACTGCGACAGTGGGGAGACTCATGATCAACGACCCGTTCCGCCGTAGACCACGGCTTCGATCTGGTCCGCGTCGAGTTCGAACGCGGTGTGGAGCACGCGCACGGCGTTCTCCAGTTCGTCGGCGCGCACCACGACGGAGATGCGGATCTCCGAGGTGGAGATCATCTCGATGTTGATGCCGGCCTCGGCCAGTGCCGCGAAGAAGGTGGCGGAGACGCCCGGGTGCGAGCGCATACCGGCGCCGATGAGCGAGATCTTGCCGATGCTGTCATCGAACTGCAGGGAGTCGAACCCCACCTCGCGCTGGATGCGCGTTAACGCGCTGGTGGCGTTCTGCCCCTCGCTCTTGGGCAGGGTGAACGAGATGTCCGTGACACCAGTGGCCGCTGCGGAGACGTTCTGCACGATCATGTCGATGTTGATCTGGGAGTCGGCGATGGCCTGGAAGATCGCAGCGGCATTGCCGGGGCGGTCCGGAACGCCGACGACGGTGACCTTGGCCTCACTGCGGTCGTGCGCGATGCCAGCGATGATCGGTTGTTCCATGTTGTCTCCTATGGGGCGTTCCTTGGTGACCCACGTGCCTTCCTTGTGGGAGAAGGACGAACGGACGTGGATGGGGAGGTCGAAGCGGCGCGCGTACTCGACGCAGCGGAGGTGCAGCACCTTCGCACCGCTGGCCGCCAGTTCGAGCATCTCCTCGTAGGTGACGCTCGTGAGCTTGCGGGCCATGGGCACCACGCGCGGGTCCGCCGAGAAGATGCCGTCGACGTCGGTGTAGATCTCGCAGACGTCGGCGTCCAGTGCGGCGGCCAGGGCGACGGCTGTGGTGTCCGAGCCGCCGCGGCCGAGCGTGGTGATGTCCTTGG
>DAHWFQ010000169.1:0-4093 GCA_027324895.1 Actinomycetota bacterium
ACCCGGCAGGTCTGTCTGGTGATGCACGCGAATCGCGAGGACGTGCCGCCGCTCGCACTGCGCATCGCCCGCCTTCTGCGTGATGCCGGCATCGAGGTCGCGGTCGCGGGGGACCAGCACGATCTCCAGGGCTTCGCAGAAGTGGATCCTGCCCGCAACGAGTTGGTCGTCGTGCTCGGTGGTGACGGGACGATCCTGCGAGCAGCCGAGATGTTCCACGATGTTCCCGTGCCACTGCTCGGACTCAACCTGGGCAGGGTCGGCTTCCTGGCCGAGCTCGAGGCATCGGATGTGGACGTACTGGTGCCCGCCATCGTCGAGCGGCAATGGACGGTCGAGCGACGTCGTGCGTTGGCGGTGCGGGTGGAGAACCCCGACGGCAGCAGTTGGGAGTCCTGGGCGCTCAACGAGGTCGCCGTTGAGAAGTCGCTGCGTGATCGGATGCTGGAGGTCATCGTCTCCGTCGAGGGCCATCCTGTCATGGCCTGGGCAGGGGACGGCCTGATCTGCGCCACCCCCACGGGATCCACCGCATACGCCTTCAGCGCTGGCGGCCCCATCATCTGGCCGAATGTCGAGGCTCACCTCCTGGTACCAGTGGCGGCACACGCGCTCTTCGCGCGACCGATCGTGACCGCCCCCTCCGCATCGATCGACATCGCGATCGCCGACGAGCTCGCACCGGCCATCGTGGTGTGTGACGGGCGTCGAAACACGCCTGCCCAGCCCGGTGCCCACGTGTTGGTCGAGGAGAGCTCGCATCAGGCGCTCTTCGCCAGGCTGACGCCGGCGCCCTTCGCGGATCGGCTGGTAGCGAAGTTCCACCTTCCGGTCACCGGCTGGCGCAACCGGGAGCAGGCGTGATTCGCGAACTCGCGATCACCAACCTCGGCGTCATCGCCACTACGCGGCTCGAGTTCGCCGCCGGACTGACCGTGCTCTCCGGCGAGACCGGAGCGGGCAAGACGCTCATCACGACGGCGGTCTCCCAGTTGCTTGGCGCCAAGCCTGACCTGGCGCTGGTGCGATACGGCACCCCCGAGGCGACGATCGACTGCACCCTCACCGTGTCACCGGCGAGGCGCGAGCAACTCGACGAGTTGGGAGCATTCGTCGACGGTGATGAGGTGCTGGTGACACGCACCATCGGTCCTCGTTCACGTGCCATCGTCGGTTCCCGCTCCGTGGCGGCCGGCCTGCTCGCCGAGGTCGTCTCCGACGTGGTGACCTTGCACGGCCAGCACGGTCAGATTCGACTCACCCGCCCGGCGGAGCAACGGGCGCTGCTGGACTCCACCCGCCCGGAGATCGGCGAGCTGCTGCAGGTCCAGCGATCGGCATGGTCGAACGCCCGCGAGGCAGAGGCAGCATTGGCGGCGGCGCTCACGGCCCAGGAGGCGGGGGCCCGGGATCTCGCGCAATTGCAGGCGTTTGTGGCGGACCTCGAGGGAACCGCGCCGGAGACCGACGAGGATGTGCGACTCGATGCGCGGATCGCCGTGCTTTCTGCTCGTGATGCCATAGCGCGGAGTGCGCGCTCCGCGCTGGCCCTCCTGACGGAGGCAGACGGGGATGGTGACACCGATGTGGCGACCCTCCTGTCACGTGTTCGCCGCGACCTCGAACCGCGCACGGAGGCCCCCGAGTTCGCGGACTGGACCGCACGCGTCATCGACGTCCTGGAGCAGGTGCAGGCCATCGGCCACGAGATCGATCGCTTCGTGGACGCGCTGGATGTGGAACCCGAGTCATTGGACGCGCTCATGTACCGCCGATCCCAGATCGGTTCCCTGCTCCGCCGGCACGCGTGCAGTCTCCCCGAACTGCTGGAGCGCTATCAGACGGCGGAGCGAAGCATCGCGTTCATGAGCGATCCGGCCGGTCGGGTCCATGAGCTCGAGGCGTTGGCCGCGCACGCACGTGAGGAGCAGGAACGGGTGTGCTCGGCCCTGCACGCGCTGCGGAACGGTGCAGCCGTCGACCTGGGCAGCCGCGTGACCGCCGAACTGCGCGACCTGGGCCTTGCGAATGCGCTGTTCAGCGTGCGGGTGACCCGGGCTGGTGAACCCACGCAATTCGGGGACGACGCTGTGGAGTTCCAGTTCACGGCGAATCCCGGCCAACCGGAACAGCCGCTGGCAACCGTCGGCGCGGGCGGCGAGCTGTCACGCGTCATGCTGGCCCTGGAGACCGCCAAGGCGCCGGAGTCGCCGCGGACCTTCATCTTCGACGAGGTGGACGCAGGTGTGGGCGGCAAGGCGGCGCTCGAACTCGGCCGCCGCTTGGCGGAATTGGCCCGGACGCAGCAGGTGATCGTGGTCACCCACCTGGCCCAGGTGGCGGCGTTCGCCGATCGCCACCTGTTGGTGGAGAAGGCAGTCGTTGAAGGCGAGACGAGGACCTCGACTCGCGCCCTGGCCGACGACGAACGTCCTCGGGAACTGGCGCGCATGCTGTCCGGCATGGAGGAGTCCGTGAGTGCTCACGCCCACGCGCAGGAGCTGCTGCAAGCGGCCGGCGCCGCGCGCCTCGGCCAACCGTGAGCATGCCCCCTGTTAGGCTGGCATCCCGTGGAGCGGACGACGCCCCATTGAGCGCCTGACGCTCATGAATTCCGCGGGAGAGCCATGACGACCAGCAAGCACATCTTTGTGACCGGTGGCGTGGCCTCGTCGCTCGGCAAGGGGCTTACCGCGTCGTCCTTGGGCAACCTCCTCACCGCCCGCGGCCTGCGGGTGACCATGCAGAAGCTTGATCCCTACATCAACGTCGATCCCGGGACCATGAATCCGTTCCAGCACGGCGAGGTCTTCGTGACGGAGGACGGTACCGAGACGGATCTCGACATCGGCCACTATGAGCGTTTCCTCGACGTGAATCTCAACCGCATCGCGAATGTCACCACCGGACAGGTCTACTCGAATGTGATCGCGCGTGAGCGACGTGGGGAGTACTTGGGTGACACCGTGCAGGTCATCCCGCACATCACGAACGAGATCAAATCGCGCATCCGCGCCATGGGGGGAGCGGACGTCGACGTCGTCATCACGGAGGTCGGAGGGACCGTCGGCGATATCGAGTCGCTGCCGTTCCTCGAGGCGGCCCGTCAGGTACGGCACGAGATCGGCCGCGACAACTGCTTCTTCGTCCATGTGAGCCTGCTTCCCTACATCGGCCCCAGTGGTGAGTTGAAGACCAAGCCCACCCAACACTCGGTGGCCGCCTTGCGCAGCATCGGCATCCAGCCCGATGCCATCGTGCTGCGCTCCGATCGTGAGGTCCCGGAGCCGATCAAGCGCAAGATCTCGCTGATGTGCGATGTGGACACGGAAGCCATCGTTGCCGCGGTCGACTCGCCGAGCATCTACGACATCCCCAAGGTGCTGTTCAACGAGGGCCTCGATCGCTACGTCGTGCGTCGCCTGTCGCTCGCAGCCCGGGATGTGAACTGGGAGCGCTGGGATGCGCTGCTGCGCGTGGTCCACCACCCGCAGCACCAGGTGACCGTGGCGCTCGTGGGCAAGTAGGGGGGCCTGCCCGATGCCTACCTCTCGGTGACCGAGGCCCTCCGAGCCGGTGCCTTCGCCAACAACGCCAAGGTGCATATCCGTTGGGTGGCGTCAGACACCTGCGAGACCGAAGCCGGGGCGGCACAGGCGCTCGCCGACGTGGATGCGGTGTGCATCCCCGGTGGCTTCGGTGTGCGCGGTATTGAGGGCAAGCTGGGCGCGATTCGCCATGCGCGGCTCGCCGGCATCCCCACGCTGGGCCTCTGCCTCGGACTGCAATGCATGGTCATTGAGTACGCGCGTCACGTGGCCGGACTCGAGGGCGCGAACTCAGCGGAGTTCGACGAGCACACCCCGCATCCCGTGATCGCCACCATGGCCGATCAGCAGGACGTGGTGGCCGGGGAGCGTGACATGGGCGGCACCATGCGACTCGGCACCTACCCTGCGGTGCTGCAACCGGGATCGGTGGTTGCGCGGGCCTACGGCAGCGAATCGGTGACCGAGCGCCATCGCCACCGTTATGAGGTGAACAACGTGTACCGCTCCACCCTCGAGGACCACGGTATGCGCTTCAGCGGAAC
>DAHWFQ010000172.1:0-2783 GCA_027324895.1 Actinomycetota bacterium
GGCAACGGGCTCAAGGATCCGCACTGGGCGCTCGAGCAGGCCAAGGACCCCATCCGCATCCCCGTCAACGCGGATGCTGCCGCAGAGGCGATCGGAATCGCCTGATGGCCACTCGCGCTCCGCGTGTGCGGCTGACGTTCAAGGCGTCACCGGTTCGCGTCCGCGTGCCGGCCACGTCCGCGAACCTGGGCTCGGCCTTCGACTGCGCCGGGCTGGCGCTGTCACTGCACGATGACCTCATCGCCGTGATCACCGACGAGCCGGGCATCACCGTGGACATCTCGGGGGAGGGTGCGGACGACCTGCCGCGCAACCACCGACACCTCGTGGCCAAGTCCATGGCTGCCGCCTTCGACGCCATGGGGGCGCAACTCCGCGGATTCGCACTCGTCACGGCCAACCACATCCCGCATGGGCGCGGCCTCGGTTCCTCCGCGGCGGCCATCGTCGGCGGCATCGTGCTCGCGAGGGCGCTCGTCGTCGGAGGCGACCAGATGCTCCCCGACCGCGAGGCGCTCGCACTGGCATCGGAACTCGAGGGTCATCCCGACAACGTCGCGGCAACCCTGCTCGGCGGCTTCACCGTCGCATGGACCGAGGGGACGGGACAGGCCCTCGCCATGCGACCGCATCCCGACATCGTGCCCGTGGTCTGCATCCCCAACACCGCACTGGCGACCAAGAAGGCCCGTGGCCTGCTGCCCGACGCGGTGCCCTACGCCGATGCCGTGTACAACGTGGCCCGCAGCGCACTGCTGGTGGCGGCCATGACCACTGACCCTTCACTGCTGCTCGTGGCCACGGATGACAAGCTGCACCAACAGCAGCGTCGGGACGCCATGCCCCGGAGCCTGGACCTGGTGGCCAAGCTGCGCGAGGCCGGCATACCGGCCGCCGTCTCCGGTGCCGGGCCCACCGTGATCGCGCTCTGCACCAGGGCCAACGCGGGCCTGGTGCCCGGCCTGGTGGGTGCCCGCTTCGACGTGCAGGAACTGGCCGTCGATACCGAGGGGGCAGCGGTCGTCCCGCTGGATGCCTAGGTGGAATAGGTCCGGCGGCGCAATTGCGCTAGGCTCCAATCCACGGACCTAGGTTGTCCGGCGCCAATCTGAATTCTCATTGGCCGCGTCGTATGTACGACATCATCACCCGTAAAGGATTCGCGTGAGCGACAACACCACCGCCCTCCTGACCATGAAGCTCCCCGAGTTGAAGAAGCTCGCCGGCGAAGCAGGGATCTCAGGCGCATCGACGATGCGCAAGGGCGACATCATCGCGGCATTGACCGCAACCGCGGCGCCCGCCGCACCCGTGCATGCACCCCAGGAACACACCGCCGCACCGCAGGCAGAAGCCCGCCCCGAGGCCCCGTCGCAGAGCGCCGGGCCGGTCGAGGGCGAGGACCGCGGCGAACGCCAGGATCGCGGTCCGCGCCGCGATCGCGACCGCAATCGCAACCGTCGTGAGCGTGAACCCCGCGAGGAGCGCGACGGCCAGGTCGTCGAGGCGCGCGAGGAGCAGGACGACCACGCGGACCAGCCCCGCGAGGATCGCAATGATCGCGGTGACCGCAACTTCGACCGCAGTGACCGCAACCATGACCGCGGTGCCGACCGCAGCAACGACCGCAACGATCGCAACGAGCGTGGTGGCGACCGCAACGACCGCAACGACCGCAACGAGCGTGGTGGCGACCGCAACGACCGCTTCGATCGGAACAACCGCAACCGCGACCGCAACCGCGACCGCAACCGCGACCGTCAGCGTCGCGACGAATTCGAGGTCACCGAGGACGACGTCGTCACCCCGGTTGCCGGCATCGTCGACATCCTCGAGAACTACGCCTTCGTGCGCACGAGTGGCTACCTTCCCGGCCCCAACGACGTCTATGTCGCGCTCGGCCTGGTGAAGAAGTACGGCCTGCGCAAGGGAGATGTCATCACCGGCCAGGTGCGACTGCCGCGCGACGGGGAGTACCAGCGCCAGAAGTTCAACCCACTCGTCCGCATCGACACGGTCAACGGCGAGGACCCGGAGGCAGCCCGTGGCCGCCTCGAGTTCAGCAAGTTGACCCCGCTGTACCCGCAGGAGCGCATGCGCCTGGAGACGACCGACAAGAACCTCACGACGCGCGTCATCGACCTGGTCGCGCCCATCGGCAAGGGTCAGCGCGGCCTCATCGTCTCGCCCCCGAAGGCCGGTAAGACCATGGTGCTGCAGGCCATCGCCAACGCCATCACGGAGAACAACCCCGAGGTGCACCTCATGGTCGTGCTCGTGGACGAGCGGCCCGAAGAGGTCACCGACATGCAGCGCTCGGTGAAGGGCGAGGTCATCGCCTCCACCTTCGACCGCCCGGCCGAGGACCACACCATCGTCGCCGAGCTCGCCATCGAGCGTGCCAAGCGCCTGGTGGAACTCGGCCACGACGTCGTGGTGCTGCTCGACTCCATCACGCGCCTGGGCCGTGCCTACAACATCGCGGCGCCGGCCTCTGGCCGCATCCTCTCCGGTGGCGTGGACTCGGCGGCGCTCTACCCGCCGAAGAAGTTCTTCGGGGCGGCCCGCAACATCGAGGATGGCGGCTCGCTCACCATCCTGGCCACTGCCCTCGTGGAGACCGGATCCAAGATGGACGAGGTGATCTTCGAGGAGTTCAAGGGCACCGGCAACATGGAGCTCAAGCTGGATCGGCGCCTCGCGGACAAGCGCATCTTCCCCGCGGTCGACATCGACGCATCGGGCACCCGCAAGGAGGAGATCCTCATGGCGCCCGACGAGCT
>DAHWFQ010000179.1:0-7788 GCA_027324895.1 Actinomycetota bacterium
CGGGATGGGCGGGATGATCGTCGATGCGCCGGGGGACAGGATGAGCGCGTCGTAGTGCAGTGTCGTGAGCTCGCCCCGGTGCACGTGCCTCGCCACGACCGTCTGCTCCGCCGGGTTGATCTCGACCGCCTCGGTCTCCACGCGGACGTCCAGGTCGAAGCGGGTGTTCAGGCCCTCCGGCGTCTGCAGGATCAGCGCCTCGCGCTCGGGGATGACGCCGCTCATGTGGTACGGCAGGCCGCAGTTCGCGTACGACACGTAGGCGCTGCGCTCGAGCACGATGATGTCGGCGTGGGGGTCGAGACGCCGCAGGCGGGTGGCTGCGGACATGCCGCCGGCGACTCCGCCGACGATGACAATGGTCTTTGGCATGGGCTGAGTATACCCCCGGGGGTATGGGCGAACTGACACATCGACGGTACCGCAGACGCCGCCGACAGGCGACGGATGTGACGCAGCAACCGTTCCCGGGCAGCGCCTAGGCTTCCCGCATGCCGCCGACCGAGCACCTCGTCGAGTTCCTGCTGGCGTCATTCGCCATCATCCTGGTGCCCGGTCCCAGTGTGCTCTTCGCGGTGGCCCGGGCGGTGGCCTGGGGCAGGGGGATCGCCCTCCTCACGGTCGTCGGCAATGCCCTGGGCATGCTCGTGCTTGCCGCGCTCATGGCATTCGGCTTCGGCCCGCTGCTCGAGCGCTCCGCACTGCTGTACGCCGTCGTCCAGTGGGCGGGTGGTGCCTACCTGGTGTGGCTGGGTGTCGACGCCCTGCGCCATCGGGAGGTCCACGCCGAGCGCATGCTCGACCAGGGGCCGGTGCGCCCGGCACGCCTGTCGACCATGCGCCAGGGCTTCGTGGTCGGCGTGCTGAACCCCAAGGCGGTGGTGTTCTTCGCCGCAGTGTTCCCGCAGTTCATCGATCGGAGGGCGGGGCACGTCTCGATCCAGCTCATGGTGCTCGGCCTGATCTTCGCCACCATCGCGGTGCTCTCCGACGGCACCTGGGCCGTGGTGGCAGGCACTGCACGTGAATGGCTGTCAGGCAATCCGCGACGACTGGTCACGATGCGCATGGTTGGTGGCATAGTGATGATCACGTTGGGGCTGTTGATCCTGGTGACGGCACCACGCCCCTAGGAGTCGACGGTGTTCAACAGGATCGGCCACTTCGCAGCGCGACGGGCCAGGCTCGCCATGACGCTCTCGATCCTCTTCATCGTCGTCACCGCGGCAATGGGGTCCCAGGTCGTCTCGAGGATGTCGAGCGCCGGCTATGACGACCCCGCGTCCGGCAGTTCACGCACCTTCACGTACCTCAGGGATCACTTCCACATCGAGGATCCCTGGACGATCCTCGTCCTCGATGCCAGGACCTCCGTGGACGACGCCCCCGTGCGGGCCGACGCGGTCAGGATCAGCAGCGCCATTGCGAGGGTGCCGGGCGTGACGCAGGTCGCGTCGTACTGGTCGCTCGGCCGGCCTGCGCAGTTGCGCAGCATCGACGGCAGGGCCGCGTACGTCTTCGTGTACATGACCTCCGACAGCATCGAGGCGCGGAATCGCACTGCGGCGCACATCGAGCGCGTGGTGAACCCGATTCCCAAGTCCGTGCGCGTGTACTACTACGGCAGCGGGGCGCTCTTCAACGGGATCAACGGCCGCGTGAAGCACGACATCGCCTTCGCCGAGGGGATCGCGGTGCCGATGAGCATCGTGCTCACGCTGCTGGTCTTCGGCTCTCTGGTGGCCTCACTGGCTCCGATGATGGTGGCCCTGTTCGCGATTCCCGGCGCCCTGTTCGTGCTCTGGATCGTCCGCATGTTCACCGATGTGTCGGTCTTCGGCCTGAACCTCGTCACCGGTCTCGGCATCGGCCTCGGCATCGACTACGCCCTGCTCATCGTGAGCCGCTTCCGTGAGGAGGCGCAGGCGCACACGAACGTCGAGGAGGCGGTGGTCCGCACGGTCGAGACGGCGGGGCGCACCGTGTTCTTCTCCGGTGTGACGGTCGCGCTGACGCTGGCATCGATGTGGCTGTTCCCCCTGTACTTCCTCAAGACCTTCGCCTGGGCTGGTGTCTTCACCGTCCTGTTGGCGGTGATCGGAGCCCTGGTCCCGCTCCCGGCACTGCTCGCCCTCATCGGCCACCGCATCGAGCGCCTGCCGCTCCGCAGGGTGAAGCCGGTGTCCGATCACGGGCTCTGGTTCCGGGTCTCGGGAGTGGTCATGCGTCGCCGTTGGACGGTCGTGGTGCTGACGCTCGGCCTGCTCGCGCTCTTCGCCTCGCCGTCGCTGCATCTCGTCACCGGCCAGCCGGACGAGCGCGTGCTGCCCGCCAACGACCCGGTGGCCGTGGCGGGACAGGTCATCCGCGATCGCTTCGAGGGACGCGAATCGCAGCCGGTGGAGATCGTCATCCCGGGCGGTGCGAAGCTGCCCGCGGCGGTCGATGCGTACGCGGGGGCGCTCTCGAAACTGCCGCACGTCGTGCGCGTCATCACCCCGACCGGCGTGGTCATCGGTGGTCGCACGGTGGCGCCCAATCCCGCGCCCACGGGCTTCATGGCCGGCAACGACGTCCGCTTGAACGCGATCTCCGACATCGACGCCCGCACACCGGCCGCCGAGGTGCTCACGAACGACATCCGCGCCTTGCCCCCGCCGACGCCCGGCACCATCGTCGGTGGCTCCGCCGCCGTCTACACCGATTCGCAGCACGGTGTGCTCGACCACGTACCCGGCGCCATGCTCTGGATCGCCCTGATGACGATCCTCGTGCTCTTCCTGTTCACGGGGAGCGTGCTGCTGCCGATCAAGGCCGTGCTGCTCAACCTGCTCAGCCTCACCGCCACCTTCGGCGTCATCACCTGGATCTTCCAGGACGGCCACCTCTCCGGACTGCTCGGGGGCTTCACCCTGCGTGGCGCAGTGGACACCTCACAGCTGGTGCTCATCGTGATCGTCGTCTTCGGCCTGTCGATGGACTACGAGCTGTTCCTGCTCTCACGCATCAAGGAGCTGCACGATGCCGGAGTGGAGACGCAGCAGGCGGTGCAACTTGGCCTGCAGCGATCCGGGCGCATCATCACCGCCGCCGCGCTGATCCTGGCGGCCGTCTTCTCCGCCTTCATCACGAGTGGCGTGACGAGCATGAAGCTCATCGGCTTCGGCATCAGTTTCGCCATCCTGCTCGACGCCTCCGTGGTGCGGGCCCTGCTCGTCCCGGCACTCATGCGCATCGCCGGGCGCTGGAACTGGTGGGCGCCGCCGCCCCTGCGTGCGCTGTACGCGAGATTGCACTTCACGCACTGAGACCGGGTGACCTCCACCATGAAGTTGCCGCGGTGACGCCAGCCAGCGCCCTGCACTCGGTCCGCAGCGGGTGTGCACCCCGCATTCGCTAGTCTCCACGCCATGGGTTTGATCGACGAGCGCGGCATCAGAGCCGTCATCTTCGACCTCGATGGCACCCTCATCGACTCCCACGCGAGTGTCGAACGCTCCTGGAAGCGCCTGGCCAATGCCATGGAGATCGAGTACGCCACGGCGCCCTTCGTCCACGGCGTCCCCTCCCTGAGCAACATCCGATCCATCGCGCCGGGCATCTCCGATGTGGATGCGCTGGCATGGAACCGGATCCACCTGCAGATGGAGATCGACGACACGGAAGGCGTGGTCGCGCTCGAGGGAGCACTGCCGCTGCTGCGTGCGCTTGAGTCCGCGCACGTTCCGTGGGCCATCGCCACCGGCTGCCAGTACGGCCTCGGCGAGGCGCGCCAGGGTGCTGCCGGGCTGCCCCGGCCCGAGGTGTTCGTGATGTTCGGTGACTACACCGTGGGCAAGCCCGCCCCCGATCCCTTCCTGGTGGCTGCCGAGAGGCTCGGCGTCGACCCCGCGATGACCATCGTCGTCGAGGACGCGCCCTCTGGTGTCACGGCCGGGCTGGCTGCAGGGGCCCTGGTGGTGGCAGTGGCGGAGACGCACGACCGCAGCGAGCTGGCGAACGCGCACCACGTCGTCGACGACCTGCACGAGTTGCTCGACCTGCTGCTCGGCTGAGCGATGACGACCGCGTACCTTGCCCAGGGCCTCGCCCTCGGCTTCGCCAGCGGGATGCTGCCGGGGCCGCTCATGGTGCTCACCATCGCCGGTGCCCTGCGCGGTGGCTTCCGTAACGGGGCAGCGGTGGCGGCGTCGCCACTGGTGACGGACCTGCCCATCATCGCGATCTGCTTGCTGCTGGTGTCGCACGTGTCGAGGACGGTCTCCGGTCTGCTGTCGCTCGCCGGCGCCTGCGTGCTCGGCTACTTCGCCCTCGAGGCCTTCCGTGATGCCCGCACCGTCTCCTTGGCGGCGATGCGCGACGGAGCCGCGCATGCGCCCTCCGCCGGTCACTCGCTGCGCCAAGGAGCCATCGCGAACGCGCTCAACCCTGCGCCCTGGATGTTCTGGATCACCATCGGCGGCCCCTTGCTGAGGACGGCATGGAATGAGGGCCCTGTGGCGCCGGCAGCATTCCTCGTGGGCTTCTATGCGTTGCTCGTCGGCGCCAAACTCGGCATGGCCGGGGCCGTCGGCGCGGGGCGTTCGCGGCTGTCTGACGCGAACTACCGACGCATCCTCACCACGGCGGGGATCCTGCTCGTGGGTCTAGCGTTCTCCTTGGTACGCGCCGGCGTGCAGTCACTGGCCTAGGGGGTGGCATGGACCGCAGGTTCCAGAATGCCCTCCGTGCCTTCGCCCGCATGTGGCTCGAGGACCTGTACGTCGCCTACCTGGAGCGCAAGCTCAAGCAGCTCCCCATCCCGCACCACGTCGCGATCATCCTGGATGGCAATCGACGTTGGGCGGCTGAACGCGGCCTGAGCGCCTCGCGTGGGCATCGACAGGGCGGCGAGAAGATCGAGCAGGTGCTCGACTGGTGCGACGAGACCGGTGTCGAAGTGGTGACCCTGTGGCTGCTCTCCACCCACAACCTCAAGCGTGCTGAGAGAGAGCTCATCCCCCTGTACGCCACCATCGAGCGCACCGCTGTGCAACTCGCCAAGCACGTGGACTGGCGCGTCAACCTGGTCGGTGCCCCGGGACTGCTCCCGCCCCGGACCCGTGAGGTCCTCGAATCCGCAGCCGAGGGGACGAAGCAGCGCAAGGGCATGGTCGTGAACATGGCGGTGGCGTATGGCGGCCGCCACGAAGTGGTCGACGCGGTGCGCGCACTCCTGCAGGAGCATGAGGCCCTGGGCACGCCGCTGGCGGAGTTGGCGCAGCAGCTCACTGACGAGCACATCGCCAAGCACCTGTACACGCGGGGGCAGCCCGACCCCGACCTGGTGATCCGCACCAGTGGTGAGCAACGCCTTGGCGGCTTCCTCCTCTGGCAGAGTGAGAAGTCGGAGTTCTGGTTCACGGACGCGTACTGGCCGGACTTCCGCAAGGTCGACCTGCTGCGCGCGCTGCGTGACTACAGCAAGCGGGAGCGTCGCTTCGGCCACTAGTCGGCTTCGTCATTCGGTCTTCACCTGCGATCGGGCGTGTCGGTCATGGGGTCACGCGTCACCGACGTACCGTGAGTCCAAGGCAATCAGCGCTCGACACCCGTCGACCTTCCCCAGATTGCACGAACGCTCGAGGGATGTATGCCGCGTCCAGCCGCCAACCCGCCAGCCGCCACCAGCCGCAAGCGCACGACCAAGCCGAAAGGGGGGCTCCGCACCTACGTCATCGACACTTCGGTGCTGCTGTCGGACCCCAATGCGATGACGCGCTTCGCGGAGCACGAAGTGGTGCTCCCGGTGGTCGTGCTCACCGAACTCGAGGCCAAGCGCACGCATCCCGAACTCGGCTACTTCGCGCGACAGGCCCTGCGCTTCCTCGACGATCTGCGCATGCAGCACGGCCGGCTGGATGCTCCGCTGCCCATCGGAACCGAGGGCGGCACGCTCCGCGTCGAGCTCAACCACATCGACCACGCCGTCCTGCCGTCGGGGTTCCGTCTCGGTGACAACGACTCGCGGATCCTGGCAGTGGCAGCGAACCTCAAGGCCGAGGGACGCGACGTCGTCCTGGTGAGCAAGGACCTGCCCATGCGCGTGAAGGCCTCGTCGTGTGGCATCACCGCGGACGAGTACCGCCACGAGTTGGTCATGAGCACCGGCTGGACAGGCATGCATGAGTCCTACGTCGACTCCGAGACCATCAACGAGCTGTACAGCGAACACGTCATCGACCTTGACATTGCAAGGGAATTGCCGTGTCACACGGGGCTCGTGCTGTACAACGGCAGGCAGAGCGTGCTCGGTCGTGTGACGCCGGGCAAGCAGGTGCGCATGGTGCGAGGCGATCGCGAGGCATTCGGCATCCACGGTCGCAGTGCGGAGCAGCGCATCGCACTCGACCTGCTGCTCGATGAGGAGATCGGCATCGTGTCGCTCGGTGGGCGTGCCGGTACGGGCAAGAGCGCACTCGCACTGTGCGCCGGCCTGGAGGCTGTCATGGAGAAGCGGCAGTACCAGAAAGTCGTTGTGTTCAGGCCACTTTACGCAGTCGGCGGGCAGGAGCTCGGCTACCTTCCCGGCTCCGAGGCGGAGAAGATGAACCCTTGGGGGCAGGCCGTGTACGACACCCTGGGCGCTGTCGCCTCGTCGCATGTCGTCGAGGAAGTGGTCGAGCGCGGCATGCTCGAAGTGCTGCCACTCACGCACATCCGCGGCCGCTCGCTGCACGATGCATTCGTCATCGTCGATGAGGCGCAGTCGTTGGAACGCAACGTCCTGCTCACCGTGCTGTCGCGCATCGGCAAGAACTCGCGGGTGGTACTTACGCATGACGTGGCGCAGCGCGACAACCTGCGCGTGGGTCGGCACGATGGCGTCGTCGCCGTGGTCGAGAAGCTCAAGGGACACCCGCTGTTCGCGCATGTGACGCTCACACGAAGCGAGCGCTCACCGATTGCGGCCCTGGTGACAGAGATGCTGGAGGACGTCGGCGTCTGAACCCGCGGGGAGACGACGGCCGGATGTGACGTGCGTCACTCCGGTTTGTCCGATTTGCCATCGTTTCTCCCGTGCCGTTCGGCGATCTGGGGAAAAGATGGTTACTCGCGGGTTGCTGTCCACAGGCACTGCACGGCACCGTAACCGCCATGTCCCGAGTCCTGAGCCCCGCGCATCCGTGGCGGGCCATGGCCAGCGCGCTGGTCACGGTGGCCGCTGTTGCCACCGCCCCCGGTATGGCGTGGGCCGATGAGACGAGCACGGCCTCGCTCGACGAGGTGCGCGCCTCGCAGGTGCAGCAGTCCACATCGCTGCAATCCGCCATCACCGCCTCGGTCGTGAAGGCGCCGACGAAGATCGTCCCGAACTTCACTGCTCGCACCGCGGCCGCTATTCGCGCCACCCGCTCCGCGTCGCTGTTCCGTTGGGGCTCGCCGGCATATGCGAAGTGGTACGCCAAGTCGCACATCCTCTCCAAGTACAAGTGGAGCAATGACCAGTTCGGCTGCCTTGTCTCGCTCTGGAATCGCGAGAGCAACTGGAACTTCCAGTCGACGAACCGCCGGGGCCACGTCTTCGGCATCCCGCAGACCACACTCGCGAACGTGCGCGAGTTCGGCATCAACCTCAGCACCTTCATGAAGACGCCTGAGTATCAGGTGCAGATCGGTTCCAACTACATCCAGTACCGGTACGGCAGTCCCTGCAAGGCGCTGGCGCACTCGAGCCGGTACGGCTGGTACTAGGTGGGGAAGCGAACCCGGGCGATCGCACTGCTGATCGCCGCGATGACGGCCGTG
>DAHWFQ010000016.1:0-8854 GCA_027324895.1 Actinomycetota bacterium
CAGCTCACCGGCAGCGGGTCCCGATGCCCTGTCGCCGCGCGAGATCCAGGCCCGCATCCGTGCGGGCGCGGACGTGGACGAGTTGGCGGAGCAGACGGGTACACCCGCTGCCCGCATCATGGCCTTCGCGATCCCGATCCTCCAGGAACGCGCACACATCGCCACACGCGCCCGGGAGACCCTGGTGCGCCGCGCCTCCGGCGTCGGCACCCTCGAGGACATCATCGTCACGCGTCTGCAGCCGCTGGGCATCGCGTTGACGGAGACCCACTGGGACGCCCGTCGACTTGACGATGGCCGTTGGGAGGTGCAGTTGTCCTACGACACCAATGAGGGCGGCCGCATCGCGAGTTGGCTGTTCGATGCCAAGGCAGCGGTCATCGCGCCCGTGGGCGACGAGGCCCACTGGCTCATGGGCGAGCCGCCGCCAGCCGCCCGGCCCACCCGCGAAGTCATCACCAAGCCCACCCTGCCCGTGTTCAAGCCCGTCGAGGAGACCGCGGACAACGTCCTACCCATGAAGCGTCGTGACGAGCCGACCGCGCCGGTGGGCCCGGAGGCGGTGCCCCAGGAGTCGGCACCGGTGACGCCCACTGGCGGCAAGAAGCCGGGCAAGGGCCGCAAGTCCGTCCCCTCCTGGGATGAGATCCTCTTCGGCTCCCCCCCGCAGGACGAGTAGTCGCTACTGCGCCTGTCCGAAGGGCAGCGGCTCAGGCGACATGTGCTGCGCCTGCGCGGTACGCGAGGTGACCCTCCGCATGTGATGTCGCCGGCACAGGACCTCGTAGGCGACGACCGCGTCGGTGTCCGTGTCCCCCACCACCACCTGCTCCCCCTCCACCACCATGACGCCGCCCACGGTGCGGGCATTGTGGGTGGCCCGCGATCCGCACCAGCAGAGCGCCTCCACCTGCAGGGCCTGGATGCGGTCGGCGAGTTCGACCAAGCGCATGGACCCGGGGAACAACCTGGTGCGGAAGTCCGCCAGGATGCCGAACGCGAACACGTCGATACCCAGGTTGTCGACGATGACCGCCAACTGCTCGATCTGCGTCGGCGTGTAGAACTGCGCTTCATCGCAGATGAGGAAGTCGACGCGCTGACCCTGCGACAGCGCCGCCACGATGTCGCGGTGGAAGTCCAGGTCCTCGGTGACCTCAATGGCGGCCGCCTCCAGGCCCAGTCGCGACGACAGGATGCCCGAGCCGGCGCGGTCCTGGCGGGTGTACACCAGCCCACGGCGCCCCCGCGTGGTGTGGTTGTGCTCCGTCTGCAGGGCCAGCGTCGACTTGCCACTGTCCATCGTGCCGCAGTAGTAGATGAGCTCAGCCATGATGGCGCATCCTTCCAGTCCCCTTGCGCGCCATGCTCATGCCACGCCCGGCAGGAGCAGGCAGGGCACGAGGAGTTCGGCGTCGGTCAGGGCCCCATGCATGCCGCGGAGCCCGGACGGCTTGGCATCCACCAGCGCCGACGCCATGGCCCAGTCGTCCTGCGCCACCGCGATGACATCACCGATGCGGTCGATGATCATGTCGTCGTATTCGCCGAAGAGGCCCAGCGCCAACGCCTCGTTGCGCAGCAGCACGGTGGCGCGTCCCTGTAGCACCTGACTCCAACGCTCCCGGATGGCAAGAGGATCGTCGCAGTAGAGCTGGCGCATCCGCGGCTCGCCGGCCATCACGCGCACGCCGGCCTGCAGCAATGGGTCGTCGGCATCGATGCGGTGGTCATCGGGGATCCGCACCATCCCGTGGTCGCTCGTGAGCAGCACCGAGGCCGTGTCCGGGAGTCGCTGCAGGATCCGACCGACGAGCGCGTCGATACCGCGCAGGCACTGCCGCCAGGGACCGGTGAGCGGGCCCTCGCCGTGCCCGACCTTGTCGAGTTCGGGCAGGTACACGTAATCGAGTCGACGCCGCCCCGCTTCGATGGCTGCGGCCCCGAAGCGTTCATAGCCACGCTGCTCCGCGGATCCCAGCAGTGTTCGCGTCATGCCGGAACGGGCATACCCGACCGGCCCGTGACTCAACACGCGGATGCCGACGGCGCGGGAGAACACGTTCGGCTCGGTCTGCACGGCGAACGGTGGCGGGTCGTCCTCCCAGTGGAGGGGGTTGAGTACCACGCCGAAGTCGGGGAGTTCGAAGGTCGCTCCAACCATGCCGTGCCGACCCGGGGGCAGGGCCAGTGCGATGGTGGCCACGCCCGCTGGCGTGGTGGTCGGGAAGGCGGCGTCGATGGGAGCCTGCGCACGCACGGCCGGCCCCAGGGTGGGCAGTTCGTCCGCAGCCTCCAGCAATTGCCTGTGGCCCAGCCCATCCACCACGACGACCACCACCTGGGTCTGCGCCGGTAGGTCGAGGGGGTTGTCGCGACCGTCGAGCGCGGCCAGCGCCGATGGCAGGACCTCGGTCAGGGCGCGAGTGCCGTAGCGCGGGGCGCGCATGTCAGCGGAGACGGCTCGACGTCGCTTCCGACAGCGCTGCCGCGAACTGCAGGGCGCGTTCCACCACGTCGGCGCCATCGGCTGCCTCGCTGATGCGCACCGTGAGGTCGTCGTTGCTCGATGTTCCGGTGTAACCGTGGTCGGCCTCGCACTGCGGGTCGCCGCAGGTGGCCGGCTCCAACTCAAGGCGCGCCACCGCACCCCAGCCGATCGTGAGCATGAGTTCGCGCAGCGCCCCTCCCGGCCGATGCTTCTCGGGCTGGGTCACGATGCGCGTGACGACGACCGAGTCGACGCGCTGCAACCGCACCGCTTCGCTGGAGGCCGTCGCGTAGGGGACTGTGCTCGTCTCGTCCGGGGCGTGGTCATCGACGTGGCTGACGATGAGGCGAGTGGCGGTGAGCGCCAACACCGTCACGTGGCTGTGCAACTGATCGCGGTCGAAGATCGGCTCGCGTTGCACGAGGTAGGCGACGATCTCCTCACCGGCCAGTGCCGTCTGCAGCGCATCCATGACGAGTGCCGGGTAGTAGCCCGTCCGATCGATGTCACTTTGGAGCTGGGCCGCTTCAGTCATGCGTTGATTCTGCCACGCGCCCGTCCATCACCGGATCCAGTTCCCGGCGCAGGAGCAGCAGCAGCAGGGACCCGACCGAAGCCCCGGTGGCCATGGTCACCCACCACGCCGTGGCCAATCCGTGGCCCAGCATGAACCCCGTGATGGCCGGCCCGAGCACGCCGGAGATACCCCATTGGAGACCGATGACCGCGTTGTACCGTCCGCGCAGGTGGTCGGGTGCCATGGCGTTCACGAGCGTCGGGCCGACGGGCGCCCAGATCGACTCCCCCGTGGCGAACACCACCTGGCCCAGGATGAGCAGGACCGCAGGCAGGAGCAGGGCCGAAGCGCCCAACATGGCCCAGGACACCGCCCACAGCAGCCCGACGCTTGCCAGCAGGAGGGTTCGTGAGCGTCCCACCACCCTGCGGATCACCATCGGTTGCACGGCCACGATGGTGAAGCTGTTGGCACCGTAGACGAGCCCGAGCCAGTGCACGCTCAGGTGGGCGTGGGTGGTGGCGAACAAGGGGACGCCCGCGTTGAATCCGCCGTAGCCGCAGGTGAACATCACCACGCCGCCCGCCAGCAGCAACCAGAGCCTGCGATCGTGCAGGACCTCCCGGTATCCCTCGTCCTTGCCACTGCGGTCGATCGCCGCATGCACCGCCTGCGCATGGCCCCGCACGCTGATGATGGCGAGGGCCAGCGCCAGGTAGGTGATCCCGTCGATCCGGTACATGAACTCGAAACGGGGAGCATCGTGGTCGCGCACGATCATCGAGCTGACGAGCCCGCCGACGCCGTAGCCCAGGTTGAGGAACATGAAACTCAGCCCGAACGTGCGATTGCGGTGGGCGGCCGGTGTCAATTGGGCCAGCAGCGTGCTCTGTGCCGGCCAAAGCGTGGCCCCGGTCAGCGAGGTGAAGGTCGCGATTGCGAACGCCTGCAGCGGCGTGTGCACCAAGGACCACCCGGCGACGCCCAGGGCCTGCAGCAGCACCGCGGGGACCATCAGGCGGACCGGTCCGATGCGATCGGTGAGGGTACCGACGGTGGGGGCCACGAGGAGCACCACCACGGCCTCCCAGGCGAGGAGCAGGCCACCGGTCGTCGGACTCATTCCGCGGATGGTCGTCAGGTAGACCATGAGCAACGACAGGGTGAGGCCGCCGCCGGTGGCGTTGAGCATGATGCCGAGGAGGACGCGCCGGATCTCCGGGGGTACCTCGTCCAGGACATGCTGCGGGGAGCGCATCCCCGCAGCCTCCCACGTGCACGGCTCCGGCGCGCGGGTGCCGCGCTCAGCTAGGTTTGCAGGATGGGCGAGGACCTGATCGACGTCCGTCACCTGGCGACCCAGGCGCGGGCCCGGTTGCAGCGCGGAACGGCCCACGGATGCGTCGGGCCATGAGGTACCTCATCGCGGGCGATGTCATGGTTGACGTGCTCACCTTCCTGCAGGACGACATCCATTTCGGCGACGACAACCGCGCCACCATCGAATTCGCGGGGGGCGGGGTGTCCGCCAATGTGGCCGCTTGGATGACCGTGGCAGGCGAGCGCCCCATCCTCCACTGCGCCATCGGGGACGACGTCCTCGGCGAAGCCCTGGTTGCAGATCTCGAGCGCCAGGGTGTCATCGTGCGGGCTGTCCGCTCGCCGGGGCCCACCGGCGCCGTGGTCGCACTCGTGCACCCGGACGGCGAGCGAACCATGTTCCCCTCGGCGGGAGCCAATGCCAGTCTGCCCGCCGACATCATCGACATGGAGGTGCTCCCCGGTGACCACGTCCATGTCTCGGGATACTTCCTGCTGCGCGAGTACTCACGGCCCGCGGCCCTGCACTACATCGCGACGGCCAAGGAGCACGGGGCCAGCGTCTCCCTCGACCCGGCTTCCGCTCGGCTCATCGGGGTCATGGGGCGCCAGGCGGTGCTCGAGGCCATGAGCGGCGTGGACCTCATGATCTGCAACGAGCTGGAGGCCACGGCCCTCACCGGCCTGCCCACCCATGAGGAGGCAGCCGAGAGCCTCGGCCAGCGCTTCCCTACCGCCATCGTGAAGCTGGGCCCGGATGGTGCCTGTGCGTGGGACGGGCAACGCCTGCTCACCGTGCCGGCAGAACCCACGGAGGTGGTCTCCACGGTGGGCGCCGGAGACGCCTTCGACGCGGCCGCCATCGTGGCCTGGAAGCGGGGCCTGGCACTGCCGAGCGTGCTAGCGGCCGGCAACCACAACGGCCATCTCGTGGTCCGCCAGCGTGGTGCGCGACCGCGCATCCTGCCGTAACCGATACGGTGCGCGCGGAGGAACCCCCATGGCACGCCGCACTACCGAGGACAGCACCCCCATCGCCGAGCGCATCAGCGATATCGACGTCACGGACGAGATGCAGGGCTCGTTCCTCGAATACGCGTACTCGGTCATCTACTCCCGCGCCCTTCCCGACGCGCGCGACGGGCTCAAGCCGGTGCAGCGGCGCATCCTCTTCACGATGAACGAGATGGGGCTCCGCCCGGACCGAGGACACGTGAAGTCGGCCCGCGTCGTCGGTGAGGTCATGGGTCGCCTGCACCCGCACGGCGACACCGCGATCTACGACACCATGGTGCGCATGGCGCAGAACTTCTCACTGCGCCTCCCCCTCATCGACGGCCACGGGAACTTCGGCTCGCTGGATGACGGTGCCGCGGCCTACCGGTACACCGAGGCGCGCCTGGCATCCGCGGCCCTCCTCATGACCGCGGGTCTGGACGAGGACGTCGTCGACTTCGCACCGAACTACGACGGACGCGAGACCGAGCCGACGGTGCTGCCTGCAGCGATCCCGCATCTCCTCGTCAACGGTGCGGCCGGCATCGCTGTCGGCATGGCCACCAACATGCCGCCCCACAACCTGGTGGAGGTCATCGCCGCCGCTCGCCACCTGCTCTCGAACCCCAAGGCCACGCTCGCGGATCTCATGCGTTTCGTGCCCGGACCGGACCTGCCCACGGGTGGCCGCATCATCGGCATCGACGGCATCCGCGATGCCTACCGCGAGGGCCGGGGCTCGTTCCGCATGCGCGCGACGGTCAAGGTGGAGCACGTCACCGCGCGCCGACAAGCCCTGGTCGTGACGGAGCTCCCGTACAACGTCGGCCCCGAGCGGGTCATGGAGCGCATCAAGGACCTGGTGCAGAGCAAGCGCCTGCAGGGCATCTCGGACATCATGGACCTGTCGGATGGTGAGCGGGGCCTGCGCCTGATCATCGAGATCAAGTCGGGCTTCAACCCCGAGGCAGTGCTCGAGCAGCTCTACAAGTCGACTCCGCTCGAGGAGCAGTTCACGATCAACAACGTCGCCTTGGTCAACGGCAAGCCGGAGACGCTGGGCCTGCGCGAGATGCTCGACGTCTACCTCGCACACCGCATCGAAGTCATCACGCGCCGCTCACGATTCCGTCGCGCCCGCGCCGCGACCCGCCTCCACCTGGTTGAGGGTGTGCACATCGCCATCCTGAACATCGACGAGGTCATCCAGGTCATCCGCACGAGTGAGGACGCTGCCGCTGCGCGTGCTCGCCTCATGCAGGTCTTCGATCTCTCCGAGACCCAGGCCAACTTCATCCTGGAGATGCCCCTGCGGCGCCTCACTCGGCTGTCCACCCTGGAGTTGGAGGCGGAGCGCGCCGAGCTGCAACGGACGATCGCCGAACTCGATGCCCTGCTCGCCGACGAACGCCTGATCAGACGCACCGTCTCCGACGAACTCGCGGAGGTCGCCTCCAGCCACGGGACGCCGCGTCGCACCGTGCTGCTCGAGCAGGCACCGGAACCCGTGACCACGGACCTGGAGGTAGCCGACCAACCCTGCCACGTGCTGCTCTCCAGCACCGGACTGGTTGCCCGCACACGCACTGCGGAGGCCCTGCCCCGCGGTGGGGGTCGTGCCCGCCACGACGTGATCATCGGCAGCGTCCTCACGACGACGCGCGGGGAATTCGGTGTCGTCACCAGCCGGGGGCGCCTGGCGCGCGTGTCTGCCGTGGCGCTGCCCGTGCTGACGGACAGCGCCAACTCGCCCGTCCTGCGTGGCGGCGTCCCCGTCGCCGACACCGCGACCTTCGACAAGGGCGAACGTGTCATCGCGATCGTCGATGTCGCGGAGGGCGCGGCGCCGCTCGCGCTGGGCACGCGCAACGGCGTGGTGAAGCGCGTGCAGCCTGAACAGGTGAACAAGCCCCTCTACGAGGTCATCACCCTGGCTGAGGGCGATGAAGTGGTGGGAGCCGGAAACGCGGCCGACGACGCCGAGCTGGCCTTCGTCACCGATCAGGCCCAGCTGCTGCACTTCCCGGCATCCGCGGTGCGGCCGCAGGGCCGCGCTGCAGGCGGCATGGCAGGCATCAATCGCGATGACGACGCCAGCGTGATCAGCTTCACCGTCGTGCCCGCGGAAGCCGAGGTGGTCACGGTGGCCGCCGGACGCGGCTCACTGCCGGGCGCCGACCCCGGCACCATCAAGCGCACGCCCTTCGCGCTGTATCCAGGCAAGGGCCGCGCCACCAGCGGTGTGCGCTGCCATGGCTTCCGCAAGGGCGAGGACCACCTTGCCTTCGCGGCCATCGTGGGACCCGCGGCGCGCCTCGCCGGGCCGCAGGGGGCGCCGGTGGACCTGCCGGAGATCAGTGAGCGGCGCGACGGTACCGGTACGCCCCTGCAGGATGTCGTCGAGGCGGCCGGCTGAGCCGGCCCGGAACCAACGGCCCGACGACATTGCTGGTGGGAGTCGCCTACTCCGCGCTGCCACCCGATGAATGCCCGGGGAATACGCCGAAATTGGGGTCGATGAGCGGCGCCGCGTTGTTCACGGCGGTGGCGGCTTCGCCGAAGCCCACGGCGATCAGGGGGACTCGGCCCTCGTACGTCGCGATGTCACCACAGGCGAGCACACGCGGCAGATTGGTGAACATCGCGGTATTCACCCGGATGTGCCGCTTCTCGAGGTCGAGCCCCCAGTCCGCGATGGGACCGATGTTCGCAACGAAGCCCAACGCCGCCACCAGCGTTCCACAGGGCAGTGTCTCCTCCTGGCCGTCGAGCTTGTTGCGCACCGTCACCGAGCGCACCACCTCGTCGCCGTCAACCGCCGACACCTCGGAGTTCACGATCAGTCGCACCCCTGCCTCGCGGACCATGTCCACCGTGCTCGCGTGCGCACGGAAGGCGTCCCTCCGGTGCACGATGGCGATGGACTTGGCGATGTCGCGCAGGCTCCAGGCCCAGTCGAATGCCGAGTCCCCGCCACCGACGATGACGACGTCCTTGCCCGCATGCTCCTGCAGGGACGGCACGAAGTAGACCATCCCCTTGCCCAGCCACTCGCCGCCGGTGGGCAGCGGGCGCGGCGTGAACGAACCGATGCCGCCGGAGAGGATGACCGCCTTGGCCGTGATGGTGTCACCCGCGTCGCAGGTGAGCGTCACCGACTCAGCACCGTTCACCAATGAGACGACCTTCTTGCCCAGCAGGTAGGTCGGGTTGTAGGCGCCTGCCTGCTTGGCCAGGTTGTCGATGAGCTCGCGCCCCCGAATGGCGGGTATGCCCGCGATGTCGTAGATCTCCTTCTCCGGGTACATCGCCGTCACCTGACCGCCGAGTTCGGGGAGCACGTCGATGACGACCGCCGAGAAGCCGCGGAACCCCGCGTAGTAGGCAGCAAAAAGGCCGGCGGGGCCGGCACCGATGATCGCGAGATCCGTTTCCAGGTGTGGCATGGGCGAAACGGTACCGGGGTGCCCTCCCGCATGTAGGGCCGTTAGCATCCCGACATGACGGACCTCGCCCAAACGCATGGATTT
>DAHWFQ010000205.1:0-13673 GCA_027324895.1 Actinomycetota bacterium
AGGCGATTGCCGCGGCAGTCACGACCCTCACCCTGCTCGCACTCGGCATGTCCGCCGCATCGGCCACGGGACGCGGCTTCGGCAACGGCACCGGCATGGGCGTGGGCTCGGGCTCGGTTCAGGGCGCCGGCTACGGCTGGGCGCGGGGGAGGGGGACGGCCGATGGTCGTGGTCACTGCCTGGCCAGCGCTGCCGCCTCCGGCACGCTCACCGACGCACAGAAGTCGGCGCTCGTCGCGCTCGCAGGCGAGGAGAAGCTGGCCCATGACATCTACACGACGCTTGCCCAGCGCTATCCCGCAGTCGTGCAGTTCGCGCGCATCGCAGGAGCCGAGACGAGGCACCAGTCCGCGCTCGACGGCCTGATCGCGAAGTACGAACTGCAGGATCCGAACGCCGGGCTCGCCCTTGGTGCCTTCGCGTCAGCTGACCGTCGGGCGCAGTACGTCAGCCTGCTCGCGCGGGCGACCGACGCAGTGGCCGCCCTCGCTGTGGGTGCCACGATCGAGCAGTTGGACATCGCGGACCTGGCGGCCCTGCTGAAGACCGTCAAGGCGCCCGACGTCGTGCAGGTGCTCACGAACCTCGACCGCGCATCGGACATGCACCTGGCCGCGTTCAGTCGTTGACGCACCTCGATTGCCGGCACTGGACCCCATCGCCTGGGGACTCGGTGCCGGCGATCGCGGCGCATCGGCGCTCACGGGCAAACGACCCCCGGTTCGCCCGCACTGGTCTGCAGGGCGCTCCCGCACGCGGGCGGCCCCGCAGACCGGTGCGTCTCTGGGACGCGCGGTTCGTGGTGGAATTGCCTCGGGACCAGCATCGAAGGAGCAATCATGGGGAACCGGGTCGCGGCAGTGACGGTTGCTGCGGATGGCGCCGTTGGTGGCGGCCTCGGCAGGGCGCACAGCATGGCGGTGGCCGGTGTCGTCGACGGTGTCATCGTTGACTGGCGTGTCGAGGAGGTTCGTTGGGATGCACTGCATGACGAAGGCGGCGAGGGTGCGCACCACGCGCGCATCGTGCGCTTCATGCGCGACCACGCGGTGACCGACGTGGTCGCCGCCCACGCGGGCCCGCCGATGCAGAACACGTTGGCCAAGCTGGGCGTGCGCCTGCACATGGGTGCCTCGGGCGATGCTCGTTCCGCCGTCCTCGCCGCGCTCGCGGAGTGACGTTCGAAGCCGCTGGGGCACGCGGTTAGAATCCGTGCCCACGCCTCCTTAGCTCAGTGGTAGAGCACCCGCCTTGTAAGCGGAAGGTCCTCGGTTCAATCCCGAGAGGGGGCTCTCACGCGCTCCGCCGCTACGCCCAGACGGCCTGGCTGAGGCTCCGCTCCCTCCCCATGCCGAACCTCCACGTCATGCCGGCGGTGCTGAGGCTGAGCGCGAGGCCCAGCAGGCCGGCGCCGACGGCGCCCAGCGGTTGGGCGAAGAGCGCCATGGCCAGCGCGAACACGTAGTAGGCGGGGAGCCCACGGATCATGCCCCCCATGGTGGTGGCAGCGGCCTGCCGACCGTGCGATCGCAGGAGTACGAGCGACAGCGTCGAGCTCATGACCGGAACCGCTGCGAGGAAGCCACCTGCCTGCGGTCCCGCGAACTGCACGAGGACCAGCACCGCCAGGACCACGATGGTGCTGAGCGCGATGGTGACGGCAGCGGGCACCTCCGCCCCGCTCCTGGCGCTGCCCGCTGCCTGTCGACTGGGCTGGACGGCTCGCGTACCGATGATGAGGGCGATCGCACCGACGCCGGCGGCGATGGCCGGCGCGACGGCATGCAACAGCAGGGTGAGCAGGGCGTAGGTGCCGAGGCTGCCCAGGAGCGCGATGCTGGCGCCGCCTTTGCGCACTCCGGTCGCGAAGGCCACGCCGTAGGCGACCTGGGCCGCCAGGTAGGTGGAGGCGACGAGCCCGAAGGTCGCGGTAGCCGCATTGCCCAGGCCCATGGCCACGCCCACCCCGCCGATGGCCAACTGCACCGGCAGGGCAGCCACCAGGCCGGCCGCCTCGGGCCCCGCACGGCGCTGGGCGAGCAGTGCCAGGTACAGGACGAAGGGGGTGACGAGCGTCGGCAGGAGCAGCGCTTGCAGGTGCATGCCCGCAACGTAGGGAGCCACATTGATCGAAGCAACGCCTATCTGCTAAACCATTGATCGTGAAATACGATCAATGGCCGCGCCTCGAGTTGCGGCAACTGGAGACCTTCCGCGCCATCGCGACAACCGGTTCATTCCATGCCGCGGCCGAGCAGCTCGGTCACGCGCAATCGGTGGTCAGCCAGCAGCTCAGGACGCTGGAGACGGTGGTGGGGGCGCGCCTGCTGGATCGCGGCAGGGGAAGGCGGTCCGTCTCCCTCACCGAGGCCGGGACGGTCCTGCTGCGCCACGCCGAGGCCATCGCGGCGCGCGTGAACGCCGCCCGAGCTGACCTCCAGGCCATAGCCGAGGGGAGCTCGGGCACCTTGCGCGTGGGCACGTACCAGAGCGTGAGCGCGCGCATCCTGCCCTCGGTGCTCCGATTGTTCGCCGAGCGCTGGCCGGGCGTCGGCATCGAAGTGCGCGAGAGCGCGGAGGACCGTGCGCTCCTGCCGCAGGTGGAGGCGGGCGAACTCGATCTCGCGTTCACCGCACTGCCGATCGCCAACGAGCCGTTCGAGGCCGTCGAAGTGCTGCGTGACCGTTGGTTCCTGCTCACGCAACCGGATTCCCCGCTCGTGAGCCAGGCAAGTCCCCTGGCCGTGCTGGCGCTGCAGGGCCTGCCGCTGCTGGGCTATGGCACGACGAGTGGCGTGCAGATCCTCCTCGAGGAGTACCTGCGCGGCAGCGGACTGTCGCCGAACCTCATCTTCCGGACCAACGACAACGTGGCCATCCACGAACTGGTGGCGAGCGGCTTCGGCAGCGCGCTCATGCCGGCGCTCGCGGTGAACGCCGATGATCAGCGCGTCGCCTGCATACCGCTGGACATTCCCCCTCGCTCGATCGCGATCGCCTGGCACGGGGGCCGCACCATGTCGCCCGCTTCCCGCGCCTTCATCGAGACCGTGCAACAGGTGTGCACCGGGTTGGGCGCGGAAGCCTCCTGACGGACTGTCAGGCTCCGCAAGGGTCGCAGTCCCCGTGCAATCGCCACCGATTCAGGCTGGAATGGCGGTACGTCCGGGGAAGGTGCGCATGAGCGAGGGTCTGGAGCCGGGGCAGGTGCTCGGCCTCAGCGCCGAGGAGGCCACGCGCCGGCTCACCGAAGACGGCCCCAACGAGCTGCCGTCGGCGAAGCCGCGCAACCTGTGGCAGCAGACGATCGACGTCATGCGCGAGCCCATGCTCATGCTCCTGGTCGGCGCGGCCGTCATCAACTTCATCCTCTCCGAGAAGCTGGACGGCCTCATCCTCGGCACCTTCGTGCTCGTCGTGGTCGCCATCTCCATCTATCAGGAGCACAAGACCGAGAGCGCCCTGATCGCCCTGCGCGACCTGTCCGCGCCGCGCGCCCTGGTGCTGCGCGACGGCCAACGCATCCGCGTTCCGGGCACCGAGGTGGTGCGCGGCGATCATGTGCTGCTCGTCGAGGGCGACCGCGTTCCGGCTGATGGCGTGCTCATCACGAGCGCGAGCTTCTCCGTCGACGAGTCCACGCTCACGGGTGAGGCGGTTCCTGTGCGCAAGCGCGCGGCCGGTGCGGGGGCGGCGCGCGCCGGCATGGGCCGACCCGGCGGTGATGACACGCCGTGGGTGTTCTCGGGCACCTTGGTCGTGAGGGGGCACGGACTGGCGGTCATCGAGCAGACGGGCGCGAGCACCGAACTGGGGCGCATCGGCAAGGCGCTGGGGTCCATCGAGGTGCAACGGACCCCACTGCAGCGCGAGGTCGATCGCCTGGTTCGGGTGGTGGCGCTGGCGGGTGCGGTGGCAGCCACCGCAGTGGTCGTCGTCTACGGGCTGACGCGTGGCCACTGGTTGGCAGGGCTGCTCGCAGGCATCGCCGCGGCCATGGCCATGCTGCCCGAGGAGTTCCCCGTGGTGCTCACGGTGTTCCTCGCGATGGGCGCCTGGCGCATGTCGCAGAAGCACGTGCTCACGCGTCGCTCGCCCGTGATGGAGACGCTGGGCTCTGCGACGGTGATCTGTGTCGACAAGACGGGCACCCTCACCATGAATCGGATGACGGTGCAGGACCTCGTCTGTGGAGGCGTCCAGCACGTGCTCGACGAGCGGCCACTGCCGGAGGCCTTCCATGCGATCGCCGAGTACGCGGTGCTGGCCTCGCCCATCAACCCCTTCGATCCTATGGACAGGGCCTTCCACGCCCTTGGTGGCGAGTACCTCGTGGAGACGGGTCGGCTCCATCCCGACTGGCAGTTGGTCAGGGAGTACCCCTTGTCCGAGGGCCTGATGGCGCTTGCCCACGCCTGGCGGACCCCCGTGCATCCGCACTACGTGATCGCCGCCAAGGGCGCTCCGGAGGCCATCGCCACCCTCTGCCGCTTCGATGACGCGCGCCGCGCACGCCTGATCGCGGAAGTCGAGGCCGCCACTGAGAATGGCCAACGCGTGCTCGCCGTGGCCCGCGCCACCTACGACGGGGCCAGCGATCTGCCGGAGGAGCAGCGGGCCTTCGCGTTCGACTACCTGGGTCTCGCGGGCCTCCATGATCCCGTGAGGCCTGGCGTGGCGACCGCGGTACGGGACTGTGAGCGCGCAGGCGTGCGCACGGTCATGATCACCGGTGACTACCCGGGTACGGCCATGGCGATTGCGCGTGAGATCGGCCTGCATCACGAGGCGGGCTTCATCACCGGTCCCGAGCTGGACGCCATGTCGGAGGGCGAACTCGCAGCGCGCGTGCGCACTGTGAGCGTCTTCGCGCGCATGGTGCCGGAGCAGAAGCTGCAGTTGGTGCGGGCCCTGAAGGCGAACGGCGAGGTGGTGGGCATGACCGGCGACGGTGTGAACGATGCACCGGCGTTGCGCGCGGCCGACATCGGGATCGCGATGGGCGCGCGTGGCACCGACGTCGCCCGCGAGTCAGCGGCACTCGTCATCACCGATGACGACTTCTCCTCCATCGCGAGTGGTGTCCGCCAGGGCCGCGGCATCTTCGACAATCTGCGCAAGGCCATGACCTACGTGATCGCGGTGCATGTGCCGATCTTCGGCATGGCATTGGTTCCCGTGTTCGTCGCAGACTGGCCACTCGTGCTGCTGCCGTTGCAGATCGCACTGCTGGAACTCATCATCGACCCCGCCTGCTCGGTGGTGTTCGAGGCCGAGCAGATCGACCCCCACATCATGGACCGGCCCCCGCGGGGGGTCGGCGCTCCCATGTTCGATCGGCGCACGCTGCTGCTCGCAGTCGCCCAGGGGGCCTCGATGTTGGCGGCGATCCTTGCCGTCTACCTGTGGGCGGTGTTCGGCGGATGCGAGGAGAGTGTGGTGCGCTCCTGCGCGTTCGTGACGCTCGTCGTCGGCAATGTCCTGCTCATCCTGGTGAATCGCTCCCATCGGCTGTCGGCAGTCGCGACGCTCCGGAAGCGCGCAAATCCCACGGTGAAGTGGATCGTCACCGGCGCCGCCTTCATGCTGATCGGCATGCTCGGGACGCCCGCCCTGCGCGCGTCCTTCCACCTGGGAGCGCTGACTCCGGGCGAGGCGCTCGTCTCGGTGCTGGCGGGCATCGTCGGGGTGTCGTGGTTCGAGGTCCACAAGGCGCTGGCGCCGGGATCCGGCAGCTGAACGCCTCCCGGACGGGTGCCGCGAGCACCTACTTGCGGCGCCTGCGCCAGCCGTGCTTCACCGAATTGGGCAGCTTCAGCACCAGTTCCTGTGTCGGCGGTCCCGGTTCCGGCACCTCGCGCAGCGCGGGCGCAGAGTGGTCCAGGGAGTCGGCCATGCGACCCAGCGTGGTGGCGATGTACATGCCGTGGCCGAACTGCTCGGAGTCGACCTGGGAGCGATCCTCGAGCAGTTGCTCGCTGAGATCGACGCCGGCCTGGCGCACATCCTCCGTCACCGCCGGGTCCAGCGGCAGGTCATCGGCATCGTGCAACTCGACCACGCTCGCGCTCATTGCGTAGCTGGCGGTGGACAGGGCGTCGGCGATCTGCTGGTTCAAGGACATGGGGAGCGCGCCCTCGACCGCCGAGTCGTAGAGCGTGCGCGCGATGTTCCGGACCTGCTCCACCGCGTGGTCGAGCGCGACCGCCCGCATGTACAGGTCGTCGGCCTCCGCGCGCACGGCGAGCGGGAACCACCGGGAGTAGGCACGCGCCTCCGTCGCCTGCGCGCGCACACGGGGGACACGCGCCACGAGCACGCGGCCCTTGGCCAGCCATTGGGCCGCCTCCTGGCGCTCGAAGCCGTCGGATACGCCGTGCGCCATCACGCCGAGCAACTCCGCGGCCGAGATGGCGAGCTGTGAGATCTCGTCAATGGTGCGGCCCGCGGGCGACTTGGGGTGCGAGAAGTACGACAGCACGATGGCGATCACCGTGCCGATGATGATGGACAGCAGGCGGTGCCAGGCCGTGTTCTCCGGCAACCCCGGCCCGATGACGATGAGGGCGGTGATGACGACGTTGATGGCGGCCGCGCTCCCCAGCCGCAGCGCCCTCGCGCCCACCGACGCCAGGCCCACGGTGATCCCCACGGTGATGAATCCGAGCCCGAACACGGCCTCGCTCAGCAGGCCGATGCCCGCCCCGATGGAGGTGCCGAGGATCTGCGAGAAGCCCTCGCGCACCGACTTGTGGACCGATACCTGCACGGTGAGGATGGCGGCGATGGCTGCGGTGACCCCGTTGCGGGGGAGGATGGCGTCCCCCACGATCCAGGCCAGGGCGCCGGCGGAGGAGGTCACGAGCACCTGCCGCACCCAGCGCCAACGGTCGGTGAAGAGCCGCACCAGGCGGCTGTTCACGAGGCGATCAAGAAGGGCCGGTCTCTGCATGGGGTCTCCGGTGCGCAGCCTTCCATGACGGCTCGCTCGGGGCACCCTGCCCAGGGTCCGGGGGCCACGCAGGAGGCTGCAGCCGGCCCGGAGGAGGGGCTAATGACAACGGTGTTGTTCGTCGTCTATCCTCAGGGGATCGACTTCGGCAGAGGGAGTACGGGTATGGAAGCGGCTCGCGAGTTCGACGCATCCGCCCAAGGTGGCCTGTCCGAGCGTGACGCCCGCATCCTCGAGTTCGAGCACACGTGGTGGCAGTACCCGGGCGCCAAGGAGGAAGCCATCCGTGAGATGTTCGAGATGAGCGCCACCCGCTACTACCAGGTGCTCAACGCGATCATCGACATGCCGGCCGCCCTGGAGCAGTCCCCGATGCTCGTGAAGCGGCTCCGTCGCATGCGCGATGCGCGTCAGCAGGCTCGCTCCGCCAAGCGGGTCGGCCTCACCAACTGACCTGCTCCACGATCTTCCGCAGGAAGATTCGCCGCCCCACTAGGGGAACACGGCCCGGCGCGCTACGCTTCGGGCGGTCCAAATCGCTTTTCCTGCTTCCGTGGGCACTGCACGACGAACGACCCGGCTCGGCCGTGGGCCGAGCTGCCCCATGAAGTAAGGAAACATGCATGTCTACACCGGTTACTGGAACGGTGAAGTGGTTCAACTCCGAGAAGGGCTACGGCTTCCTCTCGGTTGATGGCACTGATCGCGACGTCTTCGTTCACCACACCGCCATCGTCATGGACGGCTTCCGTGTGCTCGAGCAGGACCAGCGCGTCGAGTTCGACATCGTCGACGGACCCAAGGGTCCGCAGGCGGGTAACGTCAAGCTCGCCAGCTGACGCCACATCAAGCGCAAGCGGGCGGTCCCCCTCGGGGGGCCGCCCGCTTCCTTGTGCCCGCTTCCGGTTAGCACTCGACCAGGCAGACTGCTAATCTGCGGCTAGCACTCTCGGTGCCCGACTGCCAAGTCGGAACCGGGGGTCACCCCGAAATCTCCACGCGGGGTCGGCCGCTGCTCCCACGGGTGGCGGTACGCCCTGCCGTCGCGGGCACGCGTGGAGATCCCCACCGTCTTGGAGGACCAAGAACACATGTCGAAGATCATCGCTTTCGACGAAGAAGCGCGCCGCGCGCTCGAGCGGGGCATGAACATCCTCGCCGACGCGGTCAAGGTGACGCTCGGCCCCAAGGGCCGCAACGTCGTGCTGGAGAAGAAGTGGGGCGCACCCACCATCACCAACGACGGTGTCTCCATCGCCAAGGAGATCGAACTCGAGGACCCGTACGAGAAGATCGGCGCGGAACTCGTCAAGGAAGTCGCCAAGAAGACCGACGACGTCGCCGGTGACGGCACCACCACCGCCACGGTCCTGGCCCAGGCGCTCGTCCGCGAGGGCCTGCGCAACGTGGCCGCCGGCGCCAACCCGATGAGCCTGAAGAAGGGCATCGAGGCCGCCGTCGCCGCCATCAGCGCCGAGTTGCTGGCCAGCGCCAAGAGCGTTGACAGCAAGGAGCAGATCGCGGCCACCGCGTCCATCTCGGCCGCTGACACCCAGATCGGCGACATGATCGCCGAGGCCATGGACAAGGTCGGCAAGGAAGGCGTCATCACCGTCGAGGAGAGCAACACCTTCGGACTCGAGCTCGAGCTCACCGAGGGCATGCGCTTCGACAAGGGCTACATCAGCCACTACTTCGTGACCGATCCCGAGCGCATGGAAGCCGTGCTCGAGGACCCGTACATCCTCATCGTGAACAGCAAGATCTCCTCGGTGAAGGACCTCGTGCCGGTGCTCGAGAAGGTCATGCAGACCGGCGCGGCCATCCTCATCATCGCCGAGGACGTCGAGGGCGAGGCCCTGGCCACGCTCGTCGTGAACAAGATCAAGGGCACCTTCAAGTCGCTCGCCGTCAAGGCACCGGGCTTCGGCGACCGCCGCAAGGCCATGCTGCAGGACATCGCCATCCTCACCGGTGGTCAGGTCATCAGCGAGGAGGTCGGCCTCAAGCTCGACACCGCCGACATCACGCTGCTCGGTCGTGCCCGCAAGGTCGTCGTGACCAAGGATGAGACGACGATCGTCGAGGGCGCTGGTGACGCAGACCAGATCGCTGGCCGTGTGAACCAGATCCGCGCCGAGATCGAGAAGTCGGACTCCGACTACGACCGCGAGAAGCTGCAGGAGCGCCTGGCCAAGTTGGCCGGTGGCGTCGCCGTCATCAAGGCGGGCGCAGCCACCGAGGTCGAACTCAAGGAGCGCAAGCACCGCATCGAGGACGCAGTGCGCAACGCCAAGGCCGCGGTCGAGGAGGGCATCGTCGCCGGTGGTGGCGTCGCCATCATCCAGGCCGCCGACAAGGCGCTCGCATCGCTGTCGCTCTCGGGTGACGAGGCCACCGGCGTGAACATCGTCCGGGTCGCCATCGAGGCCCCGCTCAAGCAGATCGCGGTCAACGCCGGTCTCGAAGGCGGCGTCGTGGTGGAGAAGGTGCGCAACCTGGCCGTCGGCCATGGCCTCAACGCGGCCACCGGCGAGTACGTCGACCTCATCAAGGCCGGCATCATCGACCCCGCGAAGGTGACGCGCTCGGCCCTGCAGAACGCCGCCTCCATCGCGGCGCTCTTCCTCACCACCGAGGTCGTCATCGCCGACAAGCCGGAGCCGAAGTCGGCCATGCCGGCCGGTGGCGGCGAAGGTGGGATGGACTTCTAGTCCGCTGCAACCCAGCACATCGGAAGGGCGGTCCCGGACGGGGGCCGCCCTTCCGCATGTCCGGCCACAGGATGCGCTCAGGATCGCCGCGCACGAGCGGGAGGGTGCGGTTCGGGCGCTCCGCCGCGCCTGATCGGTGCCGCGCCGACCGGCCCGGGCAGCCGCTCGTGGCTGTGCGACACAGCGCAATTCACTACGAGCACGTAACGAAACCCGGTGCACTGGGGGTCGGCATCCCCGCGTCTCACGAAACGTTCAGGCAATTCACTACGGTCCCGTAACGACTCCCTGTCGCCATTGCACCCCCGCAGGGCACGCGTAAGACTGCATGTATGCATTCCGTTTGGAAGTGCAATCAATTGCGGAGGAAAACCCAATGAGTTCACGTAAGGGAAGCGCGATCGCCGCAGCAGCTGCTGCCGCAATCGGCCTCTCGGTGTTGCTGGCCCCGGCCGCCAATGCCGCAAACCCGACCATCGTCGTATGGGCGGACATCTCGAAGGTCGATGGCATCAAGGCCATCGCCGCCAATTACACGGCCGCCGATGTCCAGGTCGTCAACAAGGCCAACCTCAAGGATTCGGTCGACGCACTCAAGGACGCAGCTGGCGCACCGGATATCGTCGTCTCCGCCCATGACTGGATCGGTGGACAGTCCTCCAACGGCATCATCGTCAAGCTGAGCGTCCCGGCACAGACCAAGGCCCAGTTCCCGCCTGCTGTGTACAACGCCTTCAACTACGGTGGCGACCAGTACGGCGTGCCGCTGTCGGTCGAGAACATCGCATGGGTCCAGAACGCCGCGATCATGGGCAAGAAGTGCCCGACCACACTCGCTGGTGCGCTGGCGACCATCGCCGCCTACGAGAAGAAGACGCACAAGAAGCTGGCTGAGAAGATCTCGGTCCCCGGCAACGACCCGTACCACTTCTTCCCGCTGGCCTCCGGCCTCGGCGCCTTCGTCTTCGGCACCAACGATGACGGTTCGCTGAACCCGAAGAGCGTCGGCTTCGACAACCCCACGTTCCTCAAGAACGTCAAGAAGTTCCTGCCCGTCTGGCAGAAGACCCACCTCTTCAGCAACTTCGCCGGCAAGGGCGCGGGCTCGGGCAACTGGGATCCGAACAACAACTACGCCACCGGCAAGGCTGCGGTGATCTTCACCGGTCCCTGGTACTCGACGCAGATCGACGCACTGAAGATCAAGTCCGTGTACTGCTCGTTCCCGAGCATCGTCAAGGGCATCGTGAGCCGTCCGTTCTCGGGCGTCCAGGGCCTGACCGTGACGAAGTTCGCGGATGCGCACGGTGTTGACGCCGCCGCCAAGGCGTTCGTGAACTTCGCGACGACCGCTGCCAACGACACCCTGTACGCCAAGATCGCCAACGTGCTTCCGGCGAACAAGGCTGCCAAGGCCCCGAACAAGACGCTCCAGGGCTTCGCCAACGCTGGCGCCGTCTCCATCCCGATGCCGAACATCCCGCAGATGAACTCGGTCTGGGGCTTCATGAGCCAGGGCTGGGCCAAGTCGCTCGCCAAGACGAACCCGACCAACCCGGTTCAGGCTTGGAAGGATGCCACGCAGAACATCCGTGATGCGATCAAGGGCTGATTCGTCAGTCTGAATGGTCAAATGAGAGGGGCGGGCACCACGTCACGTGGCGGTGCCCGCCCCTCTCAACTCTTCCTGTGTCTTGAGCTCCGACGTCGAATGGGGATGAACAGCTGTGGCCGCTAGTGGCGCTGCACCGTTGCCAATGAAGGGCGATGCCTTGTACAAGCCGAAGCGGAACGTCGCCGGCTTGATCGTGAAGTACCTGATCCTGAGTGTCATCTCAGCGCTGGGCGCGTATGCGGTGTACCTCATGCTCGCCGCGGGCCTGTACTGGCAGTCCGTGTTGCTCCTGATCGCCATCCTGGGCATCAACTGGCTGTACCTCACGGAGCACGTCATCCCCCTGAAGTACCTGCTCCCCGGCACCATCACCATGGCCGTGTTCGCGGTGCTGCCGATCATCTACACCGTGTACATCGCCTTCACCAACTACTCGACCGGCCACTCCCTGTCCAAGGATGAGGCCGTGGCAGCCATTGCGGCCGAGGGCTACACGAACTACGACTCCTACTCCATGCAGGTGGCGACGGATCCGTCGGGCAAGCGCGTGCTGCTGCTCGAGCGCTTCGATGCCAACTCCGGCACCGACAAGGGTTCCTACATCGCCACCGCGACGGAGTTGAAGCCCTCACCCATCAAGTTCCAGATCGACCAGACCTCGGGCAGTTACGAGCCGCTCGTGCCGAGCGGGTACACCGCAGTGAACTCCAACGTGGTCGACCAGTGGATCCAGAGTGGCAAGGCGTACAAGATCCCGTTGCCGCACGGGCACTACCTGCAACTGGACACTGCGAACGTCGCGTACGACCGGGCGACCCGCTGGAGCTACAACAAGGCCAAGGACACGTTCACGGACAACACCTGCGGTTCCGCATACACGGACAACGGCAGTGGCAGTTACGGCGGCAAGTCCTGCTCGACGCACAAGTACGAACTGCTGCCGAAGGGCTGGCGCGTCGGCATCGGCTTCGAGAACTTCACGAAGATCTTCAGCAACCCGCGCTACAGCGAACCCATGGGCCGCGTCTTCATCTGGACCGTGGTCTACGCGCTGAGCACGGTCTTCCTCACGTTCACGGTGGGCCTGCTCGTGGCGTTCCTGTTCAACGTGCCGACCATGCGATTCCGCAAGGTCTATCGCTCACTGCTCATCATCCCCTATGCCATTCCCGGGTTCCTGTCCATCCTCGTATGGCGTGGCCTGCTCAATGACCAGTGGGGTGCGGTGAACTCGATCCTGCACCTGAGCGTCCCCTGGCTCACGGACCCCAACTGGGCCAAGGTCTCGATCCTCCTGTGCAATCTGTGGCTCGGTTTCCCGTACATGTTCCTCGTCGCCACGGGCGCCCTGCAGGCGATCCCCAGCGAGTTGAAGGAGGCGGCCGCCGTTGACGGCGCGAACCGCTTCCAGGTGTTCCGCAATGTGACCCTGCCGCTGCTGCTGGTGGCGGTGGGCCCGCTGCTCGTCGGTTCCTTCTCGTACAACTTCAACAACTTCAACCAGGTGTACCTGCTCACCGGCGGCGGCCCCGACCTGCAGAACGTCAACTCGGCGGCAGGAGCGACGGACATCCTCATCAGCTACACGTACAAGTTGGCATTCCAGACGGGGGCCGGCAACAACTACGGCTTGGCTTCCGCCGTGTCGATCCTCCTGTTCTTCATCGTCGGAGCGATCTCCTTCTGGTCATTCAGCCGTTCCAAGGCATTGGAGAACATGGCATGAGCACTCAACACACTGCCACCTCCGCGGTGGAGGGCTTCCGCCGCAACCCTGTGCGGAAGGCCAAGCGCGCTGCGGTGTTCGGTCGTCACGCGACGGTGATCGTCCTCATCGTGATCATGCTGTTGCCCGTCTGGTTCATCCTCATCTCGGCACTGAGCGGCAGTGACGCGATCCTCAGCACGATGACGCCGCCACAATGGTCGCTGCGGAACTTCAGCCTGCTGTTCAACTCCGCCGACGTGTACTTCACCGACTGGGTGGTGAACTCGCTCAAGGTGGGCCTCACCAGCTCAGCCCTCAACGTGCTCATCGGCGCCTTCGGTGCCTACGCATTCAGCCGGTTGCGCTTCAAGGGGCGCCGTGCCACCTTGATGAGCCTGCTCATGGTGCAGGTGTTCCCCTCGTTCCTGGCGCTGAGCGCCGTCTACGCGATCGTGCAGCAGATCACCAAGTACGCGCCGACGATCGGCTTCGGGACACCTTGGGCCCTGGTGCTCATCTACTCCGGTGGCGCCTTGGGCATCAACGCCTGGCTGATCAAGGGCTTCTTCGACACCGTCCCCAAGGAGCTCGACGAGTCGGCCAAGGTCGACGGCGCCTCGCACACGACCGTCTTCTTCTCGATCATCCTGCCGCTGGTGACGCCGATCCTGGTCGTCGTCGGCC
>DAHWFQ010000022.1:0-6544 GCA_027324895.1 Actinomycetota bacterium
GCGGCACGCAGGGGTCACTGCTCACTTGCCCCGGCATGGACGATCACGCGTCGGGCCAGCGCGTGCGCCGCCTCGACGTTGGCCACGGGTTCCCATCCGCGCCCGAGGTAGTCCACGAGGAACCCGGCCATGAAGGCGTCGCCCGCGCCCGTGAGGTCACGGACGCCGGGGACCGGCGGCACCGGCACCTCCGCGACCATCTCACCGGCTCGGAAGGCATGCGTCGGGCCCGCGCCGGCTCGGGCCAGGAGGATGGCCCCACCGAGACGATGCAGGTTGGGGCCGGGGAGGTGTCCGTCGGCAAGACCGAGCAGCATGCATTCATCGCGGTTGGCGGAGACGAGGTCCGGGGCGCACCGTTCGAGGACCGCGAGGAAGGCAGGCGCGCCGACGGCCGCGATGAGCCCCGCGGACGAGACGTCGATGGACACCGCACCTCCGTTGCGCCGCACCTGCCGGATGGCTGCCATGACGGCCTCCGGGGTGGTGCCTCCGAACAGGCCGTACGCGGGCACGTGCAACAGGTCGACACCGTCGAGCCATGCCGGTTCAACGGTGTCGAGCAGGGCCGAGGCGCCGCGAGACGGGTACATCGCGCGCTCACCGTCTAGCCCCACGATCACGACGATGGTCCCTGTCGTCCCCCGTTGCTGCGTCCGGACGTCCACGCCCCGTTCGCGCAGGTTGCGGCACAGCACCTCGCCGGTGAAGTCGTCACCGACGCAGCCGATGAAGCGGGTGGGGTGGCGAGGGCCGGCGAACGCGGCGACATTGGCTGCCTGCCCACCGCGCTGCACCGTGATCTCGGATGCGGTGTCGGTGGCGGAACGTGCCTGCTCGCGCTGCCAGACCACGACGTCCTGCACGAGATCGCCGATGACGCCGAGCATCAGCCCTGGGCACCCGTGAGCGACTTCGCGATCTCGACCGCGAGGCGGATGTTGTTGAAGTAGAGGGCGACGTTCGCATCCAGACTGCGACCATCGGTGGCACGACGGATGTAGTCGAGCAGGTAGGGCGTGGCCTGCTGGCCGGACACGCCGTCGCGCTCGAGATCCACCCAGGCGCGCTGGATGATGACATCGAGCTCCGCGGCGTCCAGCGAGTCGGCTGCCGGGATGGGATTGGCGATGAGCAAGCCGCTCTCGGCACCGAGCCCACGGTGGGTTCGGAGCATCTGCGCGACCTGCTCGGGGGTGTCGAGTCGCGTCGAGACCGCGTAACCGGAGTCACTCACATAGAACCCCGGATAGCGGTTGGTGCGGTAGCCGATGACGGGGACACCGAGGCTCTCGAATCGCTCCAGGGTCTTGGCGATGTCCAGGATGGCCTTGGCGCCGGAGCTCACGAGCACGATGGATGTGCGTGCCATGCCCACGAGGTCCGCGGACTCGTCGAAGGAGGACTCGGCACCGTGGTGCACGCCGCCCAGGCCGCCGGTTGAGAACACGTCGATGCCAGCGGCACGGGCCAGGAATGCGGTGGCTGCGATGGTGGTGCCCGCGCTGACGCCGGTCACCGCTGCGTATGCCAGTTCGCGGGTGCTGGCCTTGATGAGGGCATCATCGTTGGCCATGTCCGCGATCTGCGCTGTGCTGAGGCCGACCGTCGGGACCCCACGGTGGACGCCGATGGTGGCGGGGACGGCGCCGGCCCCACGGATGACGGACTCGCCCTCGAGGGCCACTTCCAGGTTGCGTGGTCGTGGCAGGCCGTGCGTGAAGATCGTGGATTCCAGCGCCACCACGGGCTGGCCGTCGGCCAGGGCCTCGCGCACCGCGGGGCTCATGTGGAAGTAGTCGGTCATGGGCGGCCTTTCGTGACGGAGAGGGCAATCCGAAGGTACGCGTGTCCATCATGCACAACAAGCACAGATCTTGCATGGCTTCATAGACTTAGGCTATGGAACCGACCCTGCGTCAACTCCACGCCTTTCGCGCGGTTGCGACGGAGCTGCACTTCGGACGCGCCGCTGCCGCTCTCGGCCTTGCCCAACCGACCTTGAGCAAGGAGATCAAACTGCTCGAACGCACCCTCGGGGCGGCCCTGTTCGAGCGTGGCCCGGGCGGCGCCCGCCTCACCGATGCAGGAACTGCACTGCTCCCGCTCGCCGATGCCGTCCTGGCCGATGCCGCACGCCTGCTGGCCGAGGCTGGTCGGCTGCGAGCGACCGCTTCGCGAGTCGTCCGTGTGGCGGCGACCCCCAGCGTCGTGAACCGCCTGCTTCCCGACGTCCTGCGCACACTCGAGCGTCAGCGGCCGGATATCGAGGTCGAAGTGGTGGAGGTCGATACGGGAGGAGTGCCGGCGGCCCTGAGCGCCGGACGCGCGGATGTCGGCATCGGCCATCACGTGTCGGCCATCGCGGGGTTCGGCAGGCGCACCCTGGCCGAGGACGCACTGCACGTGGTGGTGCACGAGTCCCTCGCGGGACGGGGCCGTACGGTCGATCTCACGCGCTTCGTGCGGCTGCCGCTCCTCATGTGGCCACGGGAGCAGAATCCCGAGTACTACGACGCCCTGCTCGCGGTGAGCCAGGAACGGGGACTGGACCCGCTCATCCTCACCGGCAGCAGCCGTATCTCGGGTGCGCGTTCCTACCTCCTGCGCGAGGGCCGGGCGTTCGCCATCGTGCCGCGGGACTACGCGGTGACGGAGGCCTCCCCACTCGTATCGCGTCCGCTGGCGAACCCTGCCACGGTGCCCTTGCAGGTCCTGTGGAGGAAGCCACTGACCGCGCCGGTGAGCGCGCTCCTCAGGGCCGCGCGCGAGGCCTCCGCCTAGCGCCGCCAGTGTGCAGGCGCAGGCGTCCCAGGTCGCCGGATCCCCGCGACAGGGGCCGCTATCCGCGCCGTGGCACCAGCCGCATACCGGCACGGCGCACGGCGTCCGCCAGCATGGGGTCCAGGTACGGGCTGCTCGCGTACTTCCCTCGGTAGGCGGCGTCGATGGCGTCGTCCATCGCAGCGGGGGTCGGTTCGAAGGTCACGGCGTAGTCGGCACCGGCTGCCCGGATGCGCCCGTCCGGTCGGGCAAGGGCGGCTTGGTACCACCGCGACTGCACACCGCTGTACGCGCGCACGTAGAGTCCACCGTCCACCACGACGGACCAGATCCAGGTGGGTGTGCCGAAGGTGGCCCCGTCCTCGCGAAGCGGCGACACATGGAGGTCGTCCCCAGCATCGATCAGCGCCAGTTCCGCCGCGCTCCAAGACTCCACAGCCACATGCTCCCCACAGTTCCAACCGGTGACGCGCCCATTGTCACTCGTCCTCGCCCGGTGCGCGAGTGCAGCGGCCCCTCGATTGGGGTCGCTGGCGACGCCACACGCTCCCGGCGTGACGCCGGACGATGTCGGCAGCTCGTTCGAGTCGCTCGCGATCCATCCCGGGATCGACGGGGACTGCGATCCAGCCGGTGCGCCACGCCACCTGCCTCGCCAACCCCGGCGGACGCGGCCAGCTCACGGGGCAGATGATCCCTGCCTCCAGGAGATCGCGTTCCGCGGCTTCGGCGTCCTCCACGCGCACGACCAGCCCGCATTCGGGACTGCCGGGATTGAGGACCTCCAGACCCCACCCGGTGAAGCGTCCGAGGAGCACCGCAGCGTTGGCCCGACGCGCGGCGCGCAGGCCCGCGACGTCGATCTCCTCCATGATCTGCAAGGAGGTCCTGCTCATGTCGGAGGGCTGGCGAGCCTCGAGCATGGCGTCCTCGGCTGCATCCACCGCGTCCATGTAGCGCTGACGTGATGCCCTGCCAGCCAGGAAGTCGCGGTGGCAGCGCAGCGCCAGGTCCGCCAGTCTCGCCGCCTCATCGTCACTCGGTCGGCGAGGGAAGCTGGGTAACCGTGCCGTGCCGGTGACGAAGGCACCGTCGGGCACCGGCAGCAACTTGCGGAGGCTCGCCACCAGGTAGTCCCCGGGGTCATGGCTCGGCGCGAGGACGGAGTGCGTGGCATCAACCACGACGGGCACCCCGCGGGCGCGAGCGGATTCGAGTACGCCGCGCAGTGGGGCGCCCGCACGTGCGCCGTAGACCTCGCAATGCAGCACTGCCTGGTGCGAACCACGAGCCAACTCGTCGCCGAGCAGATGGGGCTCCATCAGGGCACGGGCATCGGTGGCGATGTGGCGCACGCCGATGCCCTCGAGCTGAAAGGGCTGGATCATGGTCAGGCAGTGGAAGTCCGGAGCCAACAGCGTGTGGACGCCGTGGTCCCGGAGTTCCTGCGCCACCAGCGACAGCGCCTGCTTCCCATTGGCGACGAGCAGTGCTCCGTCGGGAACGGGTGGCAGGTCATGCGCGATCATCGTCCAAGGATGGCAGGCGCGAGCCCGGGCGCGGTCGGCTCGCGGTCGGCTAGTGTCGGCCGCAGGTTCGCCATATGCATCGCCCAGGTGGGAGCAGATCATGGGTTACGAGGTCGACTTCGTCAACGTCTCCACCGTCGGCTTGGAATCCTCGCCGGTCGCGTCAGCGCTCGCGGGCCTGCGGGCGAACGAGGCGCGCTACTTCCGGAACAAGTACGACCACGCCTTCACGGTCGAGGCTGCCGACAAGCCGACGGCCAAGAGGGTCATCAAATACGTGCATGACATCCTCGCCGCGGAGCGTGAACTCGTCATCGCCTCCAAGCCCCTGGAGGCCACCGAGTTCGAGGTGGACGGGATCCGCTGGTCATACGTGTTCTACGAGAGCGGCCTCTCGATCAACGTGCTGTACACGCTGGGTGATGCGGGCAAGCGCGCCGTCGGCTTCAAGCTGTCCGACGGCATGCCGGTGCCGCCGGAACTCGCCGAGCGCTTCAAGTTCGCCCGCCAGAAGTCGAAGTTGGCCGGCACCATCCGCGGCTCGTACTTCGTCATCAAGGGCGCGTACTGATCGCTGCGGGCCCAGGGGCAGTCGCTACAGGTCGAGCCGGCGCGAGCCCATCCAGGTTGCCGCCTCCGCCGTGCGGTGGTCGAAGAACAGGCTCACGCCACCATCCATGCCAGCGATGGCCGACATGTCCTCGTCACTCAACATGAAGCCGAAGGCATCGAAGTTCTGGGCAATGCGCTCTGGCCTGACCGACTTCGGGATCACGACGACACCGCGTTGGATGAGCCAGCGCAGTACGACCTGGGCAACGGACTTCCCATGCTGCTCGGCGATCGCGGTGAGCGTCGCGTTCGTGAACAGGTCGTTGCGTCCCTCTGCGAACGGACCCCATGACTCGATCTGCACACCGAGCCCCTGCATATGCGCCTGATCGGCAGTGCGCTGGAAGAAGGGGTGCGTCTCGACCTGGTTCACCGCAGGCACGATCGCGTTGTGCGCCACCAGGTCCGCCAGCCGGTCAGGGTAGAAGTTGGAGACTCCGATGGCGCGCACCAGGCCCTCGGACTGGAGCTTCTCCATGGCGCGCCAAGCGCCGTAGTAGTCACCGAAGGGCTGGTGGATGAGGTAGAGGTCGAGGTAGTCGAGCCCCAGCTTGCGCAGAGACCGCTCGAAGGCGCGCGGCGTTGTGTGCTCGCCGGCATCCTGCAGCCAGAGCTTGGTGGTGATGAAGAGTTCCTCGCGCGGGATGCCACTGGCGGCGATGGCGCGCCCCACGGCCTCCTCGTTCATGTACGAGGCGGCGGTGTCGATGAGGCGGTAGCCGACCTCGAGCGCCGTCGTGACTGCCGCCTCGCACTCGCGCGGGTCGGGCACCTGGAAGACGCCGAAGCCGAGGATCGGCATCGCTACGCCGTTGTTCAAGGTCACGGTCTGCATGGTGGTTCCCTTCGCTTGGTCCGCCCAGACTCGCATGGATCGGGCCCTGCCGGGAGTGACGGTTCAGCGGGGGAAGGCCAGACCCTCCCATAGCGGCGGACGGCGCCGTAGCGTGCCCACATGGACCAGCGGAGCGAAGTGCGCAACTTCCTCGTGAGCCGGCGCGAGCGCTTGACTCCCGAACAGGCGGGTGTGCAGTTCCATGGCGGAAAGCGACGCGTGAAGGGCCTTCGACGCGAGGAGGTCGCCATGCTCGCTGCCGTCAGCACGGACTACTACACGCGCCTCGAGCGCGGCGACCTCACCGGCGTGTCCGAGGCGGTGCTGGAGTCCCTCGCACGCGCACTGAAACTCGATGAGTCGGAGCGCGCGCACCTGTTCAATCTGGCGCGTGCCGCGGCCGGTGAACGCAGGTCAGCACCCACCACATCGCGCCCGCGCCGTCCCGGCGGCCTTGTGCGCGAGGGCGTGCAACGCATGCTCGACTCCATCCAGGCACCCGCGTACGTCCGCAACCAACGCATGGACCTCCTGGCCTTCAACCGCATGGGGCGGGCGCTGTTCGCGGATGCGCTCACTGATCCCTCCGTCGGCTTCAACCTGGCCCGCTACCTGTTCCTCGATCCCCGAGCACGCGAGTTCTACGTGCACTGGGACGCGATCGCACGCGACTCGGTCGCCGCCCTGCGCATAGCCGCCGGCAGCAACCCCTACGACCAGGGCCTCACCGACCTCGTCGGGCAGCTCTCCATGCAGAGCGACGAGTTCCGCACCTGGTGGGCGA
>DAHWFQ010000240.1:0-2432 GCA_027324895.1 Actinomycetota bacterium
ACCCGCGGCGGGGCTCGACCTGGGCGGCCGCGAGGACCTGGTCACCCGGCTCGGGATCCTTGCCCTTTCCGAAGATGCTCCGACCCTCGTCCTCGTCACGCATCACGTGGAGGAGATCCCCGTGGGCATCACGCATGCCATGCTGCTGCGCGAGGGGCGAGTGGTCTCGGCCGGTCCCGTCGATGCCGCCCTGACGTCGGCGCACCTCAGCACGGCCTTCGGTCTGCCGCTCGAACTCGTTCGACGGGAAGCCGGGGACGGCACCCGCTACGCCGCGCATCTGGCAACCACCGCTTCCACCACATGATCGACTTCGCCGACTTCGCATCACTCACCGATGTGCAGTGGCGTGCACGCAACGAGGTCGAGCGCGGCATCTACATCGCCGAGGGCACCAAGACCATCGCGCGCGCCCTCGAGGCCGGTCACGGGCTGCGGGGGGTGATCAGCACCGCGCGCTGGATCCCGGGCCTGCTTGCTGTGGGAGTCCCGGCCGAGGCGATCTCCGAGCAGTCGGAGCCTGCGATGGAGGCGATCACCGGCTTCCACGTCCATCGTGGCGCGCTGGCGGCCTTCGCCCGCCCCGCGGCCCTGGACCTGGAACCCCTGCTCACCGCGGCCCGCCGCGTGCTCGTCGTCGAGGACGTCGTCGAGCATGCCAACGTCGGAGCCATCCTGCGCTCCGCAGCCGCTTTCGAGATCGATGCAGTGCTCCTCACCCCCGCCTGCGCCGATCCGCTCTACCGTCGCTCCATCAAGGTGTCGATGGGGTCGGTGTTCTCCGTACCGTGGGCGCGGATGCCCTGGCCGGAAGGGCTGTCCATGCTCCAGTCTGCGGGCTTCGACACGCTTGCACTCACACCGGATCCCGCTGCGACGGACATCCGCACCATCGACGCTGTCAGGCGGGCCGGCAGGCTCGCGCTGATGCTCGGTACGGAGGGTGAGGGCCTGCGCTCGCACACCAAGGAGCGCGCCACCCTGCGCGTGCGCATCCCCATGGCACATGGTGTGGACTCGCTCAACGTCGCCGCGGCCGCCGCAGTTGCCTGCTACGAACTGACGCGCTGACTCACGCAGATGCTCGCGCGGGCGAGCGGCAGCGGTCACAATGGGCGGGTGAACATGGATGTCGATGCACGCGCCGGCTGGCTCTCACATGAAGACCTCGAGAGTGCGCGCGAGCGACTGCCCATCCTGTACATCGACGCCGTGCCCGTGCTGGTGAACGCCGTCGGCGCGGTGACGCATGTGGGCCTGCTGCTCCGCGCCATGCCGGATGGCTCCATCAGCCGCACCATCGTGTCCGGGCGCGTGCAGTACCGGGAGCGCATCCGTGACGCCGTCATCCGCCACCTGGAGAAGGACCTCGGCTCGATCGCCATGCCGCGACTGGCCGCCTCCATCCAGCCCTTCTCCGTCAACGAGTACTTCCCCGATCCCGGCGTGACCGGCTACCACGACCCGCGTCAGCATGCGGTCGCCTTGGCCTTCGTGGTGCCCTGCGCAGGGGAGTGCGTGCCCTCGCAGGGGGCCCTGGAGTTCAGTTGGCTGACCCCCGAGGAGTGTGCGTCCACTGCGGTGCGTGCCGAGATGACCGGTGGCCAGGATCGTGTCGTCATGACCGCGCTCGCACACGTCGGGCTGCTTCCCTAAGTGGATCGCTGGATCCATGAGTCCTGGCAGGAGGTTCTCGCCCCCCACGCTCAGCGCGTGGCGGGCATCCTGAGGTCCTGCGAGCCGGACACCTGGCCGCAGCGGGAGGACGTCTTCCACGCCCTTGCCGTCCCCCGTAGTGCCGTCCGGGTCGTCATCGTCGGCCAGGATCCCTATCCGACGCCCGGCCACGCACACGGGCTGGCCTTCTCGGTTCCGGACGGAGTCTCCCCGCTGCCCAAGAGCCTGGCCAACATCTTCCGCGAGCTCTCGGACGACCTGGGCGTCGAGCGCAGCCGCGGTGACCTCAGCGACTGGGTCAGGCAAGGGGTGCTGCTGTTGAACCGCGTGCTCACGGTCCGCGCGGGCCAACCCGGTTCCCATCGCGGCCGCGGGTGGGAGGCCTTCACCGAGGCCCTGCTGCGCTCCGTGGACCCTGTGGCGGTGGTGCTGTGGGGCAATGACGCCCAAACGGCGCGACCCTTCTTCGCTGAGGCGACGGTCATCGCCTCGGCCCACCCCTCGCCGCTCTCCGCCCATCGCGGCTTCTTCGGCAGCCGTCCCTTCAGCCGGGTCAACGCCGCGCTCACCGGCGCCGGCGTCCCGGCCATCAGCTGGTCATGAAATCCCGGCGAAATCGCTGGTTACCGACGCGTCCGTAACCTACGGTCCCGTAAGATACGGCACCGTAGGTTTCTCATGGGAGCGTTCATGTCGAGAGCAGCGTCGTTGCCGCCGATCATCCAGGGCGGCATGGGTGTGGCCGTCTCCGACTG
>DAHWFQ010000241.1:0-4466 GCA_027324895.1 Actinomycetota bacterium
GCACGCCGCGAGATCCTCCGCTTCAAGGACGACATGGCCGCGCTGCGCGTGCTTCCGCCGGACCCCTTCGTTCCCGTGACCGAGGCCATGCCCCGCATCGTCGACTGGATCGAGGAGTGTCGCCTCGCCGGAGCGGTGTACAGGGTCGACAACGACCTCTACTTCGACATCCACTCCGACGCGGATTTCGGCCAGGTGAGCCATCTCGACGAGCAGGCCATGCTCGAGGTCTTCGCAGAGCGAGGCGGCGATCCGCAACGACCGGGCAAGCGCCACCCGCTCGACCCGCTGCTGTGGCTCAGCGCCCGTCCCAACGAGCCGGCATGGAACACCCGTTTGGGGCACGGTCGACCGGGCTGGCACATCGAGTGCGTGGCGATCGCGCTGGACAACGCGGGCGCACCCCTGGATGTGCAGGGAGGGGGACGCGACCTGGTCTTCCCCCACCACGAGATGAGCGTCTCGCAGGCCCAGGTCGCCACCGGGCGCGGTCCCTGCGCGCGCGCCTACGTGCACACCGGCATGGTGGGACTCGACGGCGAGAAGATGAGCAAGAGCAAGGGCAACCTGGTGTTCGTGTCCAAGTTGCGCGACGAAGGGCACGATCCGCTGGCCATCCGTCTGGCCATCCTCGATCACCACTACCGCAGCGACTGGGAATGGACGTCCGACGGCCTGCGCGTCGCCGAGGCCAGGCTGGAGCGCTGGCGCGCAGCCATGTCCCGTGAATCCGGTCCCGACCCCGACGACGCAGTGGCGGAGATCCGCGCCGCCCTGGCCGCCGATCTCGACGCCCCCCGGGCCCTGGCCGCGGTGGACGCCTGGGCGAACGCCCAACTCGCAGCGGGCGGTGACAACGTGGCCGGCCCGGGCCTCGTCGCGCGCACTGTCGACGCACTGCTCGGCATCAGCATCTGAAGGGACCCATCATGAACGTCACCACCCTGCCCATCTGGTCACAACTGGACGAGCACGCCGACGACATCGCGATGACGACGATCCGTGAACTGTTCGCGGCTGAGCCCTCGCGGATGGCGCGCTGCACACTCGAGGCGGCCGGACTCACGCTGGACTGGTCGAAGCATCGCGCCAACGCCACCACGCACAAGCTGCTCCTGGAGTTGGCCCGCGCCGCGGACGTCGAGGGCAAGCGCGATGCGATGTTCCGTGGGGACCGCATCAACACCACCGAGGGCAGATCGGTCCTGCACACGGCGCTGCGCAAGCCCGCGGGGGAGCACCTCGTGGTTGATGGCGTCGACGTCGTCGAGCAGGTGCAGGGCGAGTTGGAGAAGATGGAGGCGTTCGCGCGCCGCATCCGCAGCCGCGAGTTCCTGGGGCACACCGGCAGTCCGATCACGAACATCGTGAACATCGGTATCGGTGGGTCGGACCTCGGCCCGGTCATGGCCTACGAAGCATTGCGGCACTACAGCGACCGCGGCCTCACGGTGCGCTATGTCTCGAACATCGACGGCTCGGACATGACGGAGGCGCTCCTCGGCCTCGATGCCGCCACCACGCTGTTCATCGTGTCCTCGAAGACGTTCACGACCTCCGAGACGATGACGAATGCCACCAGCGCCCTCAACTGGCTGAAGGCAGCGCTGGGCGATGACGTGGACGTGGCACGTCACTTCGCGGCCGTCTCGACCAATGCGTCCGCAGTGGCGAAGTTCGGCATCGACCCCGCCAACGTCGTGGGCTTCTGGGATTGGGTGGGTGGGCGCTTCTCGATGGACAGTGCCATCGGGCTCTCCACCATGATCGCCGTGGGGCCCGAGAACTTCCGTCGACTGTTGGCGGGCTTCCACGCCATGGACGAGCACTTCCGCACCGCACCCATGGAATCCAACATGCCCGTCACCATGGCGTTGCTCGGCCTGTGGTACCGCGACTTCTTCGATGCCCAATCCATCGCGGTGCTGCCGTACGAGCAGTACCTCAAGCGCTTCCCCGCCTACCTGCAGCAGCTCACCATGGAGAGCAACGGCAAGTCCGTGCACCACGACGGCAGCGATGTCGACGTCGAGACCAGCCCGGTCTACTGGGGCGAGCCCGGCACCAATGGCCAGCACTCCTTCCACCAGTTGCTGCATCAGGGCACCACCATGATCCCGGTTGACTTCTTCGTCGGGATGTCGTCGCTGAATCCCGTCGGCAACCACCACGAGTTGCTTGTCTCAAACGTGCTGGCGCAGGCGGCCGTGCTCGCCTTCGGCAAGACCGCCGAGGAGATCGAGGCCGAGGGTGTGGCACCCGCACTGGCGCTGCACAAGGTGATGCCGGGCAATCGGCCGTCCAGCCTCATCACCTACGCCGTCCTCACGCCGGAGGTACTGGGCGCGCTCGTCGCACTGTACGAGCACATCGTCTTCGTCCAAGGGGCGATCTGGGACCTCAACTCCTTCGACCAATGGGGCGTCGAGTTGGGCAAGGTGATGGCGACGCAGATCATCCCCGCGCTCCGCGGTGAGGCCGGCGCCGGTTTCGACGCCTCAACGAACGCGGCGGTCGCCCGCTATCGCGCTGCGCGCGGCTAGCTAGTCGTTCCCCTGTCGGCGCAGGTAGCGCTCGAACTCGCGCGCGATGGATTCGCCGCTCGTGGTGTCGGGCGTCTCCGCATCGTGCGAGGTCTCCAACTGTCGGACGTACCCCATGATGTCGTCGTTCTCCGCGGCCAGTTCGTCCACGTCGGTCTCCCAGGCATGGGCCTCCTCGGGCAGGTCGCCGACGGGGATGCTGATGTCGAGCACGTTCTCGAGCGCGACGATGAGCGCCAGGGTCCCCTTGGGCGAGGGCGGCTGCGGGAAGTAATGCGGGACCGCCGCCCAGAGGGACACAGCGGGGATATCCGCTGCTGCGCAAGCGCCTGTGATGACCCCGACGATGCCGGTGGGCCCCTCGTAGCGCGAGGGCTCGAATCCGAACTTGTTGTTCAGGGCGGCGTTGTTCGCGGATCCGTTCACGGGTATGGGCCGCGTGTGCGGTGTCTCCGCGAGCATGGAGCCGAGGGTGACGACGAGCGTGATGTCGAGTTCGCGCAGGATCGCCATGATCTCCTCCGTGAACCCCCGCCACTTGTTGTTGGGCTCCGGGCCGCGCATGACCACGATGCTGCGCGTCGAGTGCGGAGCCTTCACCAGGAACAGCCGGGTGGCGGGGAAGACCACATGGCGGGCTCCGGACTCATCGAAGGTCGCCTCGGGGCGATTCACCTGGAAGTCGTAGTACTCCTCGGGATCCAACTCCCCGAGCCACTGCGAGTCCCAGACCTCGAGCAGGTGGTCGATCGCGCCCGTGGCGGCCTCGCCGGCGTCGTTCCAGCCCTCGAAGGCCAGCACCAGCACGGCGTCGTGCAGTTCCGGCAGTTCGGGGAACGTCTCGTCGAATGTCATGCCACTTCCTCGATCCACGACAACAGTATCGCCGCAATCGCGTTCGGCATCTCCAAGGGCAGGTGCCTGGAGCCGGCCTGGAAGCGCATGACCTCGATGGCCTTGTCCAGCGCATCGGTGCCCTCGAGCGCCTGCGCGTCCGCCGGATCCGCGTAGAGGAGCGCCAACGGCGCGTCCCGTCCGGACCGTCTCAGCGGCTTCGCCGTGGTGGCGCCGATGGTGCAGGCACGCAGGAGCGCCTCACCGTGGGCGCCGGTCATGCCGGGGGGCCGGACGAGGTCGCCGTCGATGCTGGCGGGGCCGCGGCCCATGAGGGGGTTGATGGCAACGACGCTCTCGGCGAAGTCGCAGGCCAGCGCCACGTCCGCGCCCCACCCGTGGCCGACGAGGACCGGGTCCGCGATGGCGAGCGCCTTGCACACGCGCTTGACGTCCTTCACCAGTCGCTTCCGCGACGGCTCCTCGACCGAGGTGCTCTCGCCGTGGCCGCGCATGTCCATGCTCACGAGGTGCAGCCCGGAAGCCAGCTCCTGCAGCCGTCGCACCACCGCGTCCCAGTAGTGGAGCGAGCAGTCGAGGTCATGGAGCAGCACGAGCGCAGGGCCCTCGCCGACGCTCGTCGTGTGGATGGATGCGCCATCGTCCATGGTGATCATGAGTTCGGCCATGCGCTACTCCGGGTACTCGATGCGAACGGGTTCGAACCTCGGTAGGTGGCCACTCTTCGCCGGGCAGATTGCCTGGTAGGAGCACCAGTCGCACAGCCGGGATGGCCGCGCCTCCCAGTCAGCACGGGCGTTGGCGCGTTTCATCTCCGCCCAGACCCGGCGCACCTCAAGGCCCACTTCGTCCAGTTCGGCGGGCTTGGGATCGTGGACGAGGCGTTGCCCGTCGCCGAGGAAGAGCATGAGCAGCCGCCGCACGCGCGCATCGTGATCGTGCTGCCAGAGCAGGGCATAGCAATGCAACTGGAAGAGCGACTTCTGCGCGAAGCGGGGATTGGGCGACTTCCCCGTCTTGTAGTCGACGATTCGGATGTCGCCGTTCGCTGCCACATCGATGCGGTCC
>DAHWFQ010000027.1:0-2233 GCA_027324895.1 Actinomycetota bacterium
CCGTCTCGGCCAGCCGGGACGCGCTGAGCGCCCGTTCGGTCGGGTTCCCACCCACGATCGACCTGCGTCCAGCCCGGCGTCGACGCTTGTCGACCTTCATTCCGGAATGGCAGGCTGGAACAGCCCGTTCGTCACTGCAGCGGCCTGCTGCACGTCAGGCTGCTTCGGGACCTCGATCGTGTCGGGCGTCTTCAGGCTAGCCATCGCAAACACGCCGTGCTGCGCCAGCAGACCGTCGTAGGCCAGCAGTCGCAGACGGTTGACCCGCTTGCGCCCCTGCCGAAACTGGCTCAGTTCATCGAAAAGGCGCGGGTTCTCCTCGCGCGAGAGCTCGAACACCAGCCGGATCGGTCGAAGGGCTCCGCGTTCCTGCGCACTCATGCACCACCCCCTGGTGCACGATCCGAAGGCGCCGGCGTCGCGAGCGACGTCATCGCGTAGTTCTGCCCGGCCAGCTGGAAGCCCCTCACGTTCGCGTACAGGGGCTCCTTCACCTCGTGGATCCGGTGCTTGGGGAAGGCTGCCTTGACGGCCTTCTTGAAGAGGAACGCGCCGCCGCCGACGAGGATGATGTTCTGCAGGCTCTCGGGCGTCTCGATCCACTGGCGCATCGTCGACACGGCCTGCTGTGCCACGCTCTCGGCGATGGGCAGGTGCCGCTTCATGTCGTAGGGTTTCTGGAAGATGACCGGCGCCTTGCCGGTCCGCAGGGCGAGGTCGATGGCGTCGTAGTCGCGGTAGGGTGTCCCGATGTCCTTCGAGATCTCGGCCGCCATCAGCCGCAGCACATCGGACCTTCCCCGGTTGATCGAGTGCGACTGCTTCTGCACCAGCCGCATGCCGCGGCAGACCAGCCAGTCGAAGGTCCTCGATCCCGGGTCGATGACCAGGCTCTGCTCCGTGCCGATCGAGGCCATCTTTTCGTGCTCGGCCGCGTAGTGGACGAGCGCACCCTGCGGCTGCGCCACCGCCAGTGCCTTGCGGACCGTGATGGTCCGTCCCGCCCCAATCTCGTGGCTGCCCGTCATCGCCTTCTCGAGTGCCGCCTTCTTCAGTGCCAGCAGCGCGACGGGCAGCCCGACGACGAGCAGGTCGATGTTCGGCACCTTCATCATCGACAGCGCCCCGCGCAGCAGCGCCATGTACTCCGGCGATTCGGTGTACTCGTCGTGCAGCTGCTTGGCTCGGAACGTGTCCGCGGCCAGCCCGACGTCCGGCCCGACCTCGTAGTACAGCGGCCCGACCGGGATGCACACCGTCTTGCGGCGCTCGGTCGCCGGCCAGGCCGGCGCCTCGCCGCTGGACGGGTAGGCCACGGATGGGAAGCTGGCGCAGCGAATGTCGGCACCGGTGACGCCGGTGACGAACTTGGTGTTGCCGGATCCGACATCCACCGCCCTGACGATCAAGTCCATGATGAAGCTCCAGGTGAGGTTGCACGCGGGCCAGCATCGCCACCGCGACGCGGCCCGACCACACGCAAATCCCACCGATAGCCCGCGATTTCGGTTCCAGCCACGCCCGAGGCACGACTGACTTGCACTGCAGTGCCAGAAGGTCGGCCGCCGCGAGGCCCAGAAGCGGCGGTGAGGTGCGTGCGTGACACCACGGTCTCACCCGACCGAGCTTCGTCAACCCCGCACGAATCGCGCGCAACGAGGTCGAAGCCGCACCGACGGAACCGAGTCGAGCGCACCGTTCGGGGCCAGAGGCAGGCGGCGAGCCTGTCAACTCCCTCGTGGAATGCCCCGCTTGGCGCCGTTTGCGACGCTAAATCGGCCTCAGCGGCAAGGCCCGAGCACCTCAGGCGCCACCGTCAAGCCCCACGTCATCGCGTCGCTTGCACGGCTGCGCATTGACGCCACCCTCCCGCCCGTCGTCAACTACCCACTCCCGAGGGCGCCCTCAGCCCCCTGCCCTGCGCAGCAAAGAGGCGTCGCAGTCGTCACCTGCCCTTGAAGCCCGGCCCAGAGCCGGCGCAGCCGCAACCCCAGAGGTCGCGGCCCCGAGGTTCCCTTTCTCGTGGTGCATGACCACCGACCTTGCCAGCGCATGCCGCTGGGCGCTCCCGAAGCGCGTCGTGGCCGTCGTCAACGGGCCGGCACTGGATGCCGTGTTCCCGATCCCGCCATCACGTGAGCAAGCGTTGTTCAACGCCGCGCGCAGTCGTGCTTGCCCTCATGGGCTCCCTGCGCGCCCTCGCTCACACGCCCGACACCACCCTGGACATCCA
>DAHWFQ010000020.1:0-2405 GCA_027324895.1 Actinomycetota bacterium
AAGAACTCGGTCTCGAAGGTGAGGCAGAACAGCCGTGTCAGGCCCAGGTCACGCGCCCGGTCCATGAGCAGTTCGAGGATGATGCCGCCGACGCCGTGGTAGCGCATGTCGGAGTGCACGGCCAGGGTGCGGACCTCGCCCAGGTCCTCCCAGACCACGTGCAGCGCGCCGCAACCGACGACCTTGCCGTCCTTGACGGCGACGAGGAACTCCTGGACGTGCTCGTACAACTCGACTGTGGCTTTGGAGAGCAGGCGACGCTCGTTCGCGTACTCGTCCACCAGGCTGCGGATACCGATGACGTCGGTGGTGCGCGCGGGCCGGATCTCCGTGCCATCGGGCAACAGCACGAACGCGCGTTGCAGCGGTGGCATCACTTGCGTTCCGGCTTCACCAGCGGGAAGAGGATGGTCTCGCGGATGCCCAGTCCGGTGAGCGTCATGAGCAGGCGATCGAAACCCATGCCCACGCCCCCCATCGGTGGTGCACCGTACTCGAGCGCGCGCAGGAAGTCCTCGTCGAGCTGCATCGCCTCCAGGTCGCCCTTGGCCGCGAGCAGTGACTGCGCAGGCAGGCGCTCGCGCTGGATTACGGGGTCGATGAGCTCCGAGTAACCGGTACCGGTCTCGTAGCCGTTGATGTACAGGTCCCACTTCTCGACGACGCCGGGGATGCTCCGGTGCGCCCGGGTGAGCGGCGAGGTGTCCTCGGGGAAGTCTGCGACGAAGGTCGGGCCGGTGAAGGACGACAGCACGTGGTGCTCGAACAGCTCCTCGACGAACTTGCCGGGGACCCAGGTCTTCTCCGGCTGGATGCCGGCAACCTGGCACAGCGGGAGCAGCTCCGAGATGGGCGTCTCCGGTGTGATGGTGCGCCCCACCGCCTCGGAGAGCGACGGGTACATGGAGACCCAGCCCCACTCGCCGGAGAGATCCTGGGCGGTGCCGTCGAACCATTCGAACTGCAGCGAGCCGTGCACTGCGACGGTGATCTCCTGGATCACCTCGCGCAGCGTCCGTGCCATGTCGCGGTAGTCGGCGTACGACTCGTAGAACTCGAGCATGGCGAACTCCGGCGAGTGCGAGGAGTCCGCGCCCTCGTTGCGGAAGTTGCGGTTGATCTCGAACACGCGGTCCAGGCCACCGACGACGCAGCGCTTCAGGAACAGCTCGGGGGCGATGCGCAGGAACAGCTGCATGTCATAGGCGTTGGAGTGGGTGGAGAAGGGGCGGGCGGTGGCACCACCGTGCATCGTCTGCAGCATCGGCGTCTCGACCTCGATGTAGTCGCGCGCCGCGAAGGAGGCACGCAGCGCAGCCATGGCCTGGGGGCGCATGCGCGCCACCCGTTGGGCCTCCGGACGCACGATGAGGTCGACGTAGCGTTGGCGGACTCGCGTGTCCTCGGACAGTGGCTTGTGGGCCACGGGCAGGGGGCGCAGGGCCTTGGACGCGAGCGTCCAGGAGTCGGCGAGCACCGAGAGCTCGCCGCGCCGGGAGGAGATGACCTCGCCCGTGGCGGAGACGAAGTCACCGATGTCGACCAGGGCCTTCCACTCGGCCAGGGCCTCCTCGCCGACCTTGTCCAGGCTGAGCATGAGCTGGAGCTCCGTGGTGCCCTCACGCAGGGTGGCGAAGCAGAGCTTGCCGGTGTTGCGCACGAAGATCACGCGCGCCGACACGGAGACGGTGGAGCCGGTGGCGGTGTCCACCTCGAGGGCCGGCCAGAGGGCGCGCACCTGTGCGAGCGAGTGCGTGCGCGGTACGGACACCGGGTAGGCCTCGGCGCCGGCGTCCAGCAGGCGGCCGCGCTTCTCATGACGCACACGCATCTGCTCGGGAAGGTCATCCTCGTCCAGGGCCGGTGTCGTCTCGGTCATGGGGGAAGCCTAACGGCGGCACCGACACCGAACTTCCCGCCTGTTTCTGCGGTTTCTGGCCCGGTTCCCCTGCTTGAATGCGCATTCAATCCGGGGAACCAGGGCGGAAACCGCAACAGGGCGCGGGAACTATCCAGCCTGGTTGCGCTGGAAGACCAGCCGCAGACCCTGCAGCGTGAGGTCCGGGTCGTGATGGGTGATGGTCTGGGACTCCGGCACCACGATGGGAGCCAGCCCGCCGGTGGCGATCACGGCGACCAGCGGTGCGTCGAGCTCGGTCGCGATGCGGCGCACCAGCCCGTCGACCTGCCCGGCGAAGCCGTAGAGCATCCCCGACTGCAGCGCCTCGACGGTGTTCTTCCCGATGGCGGCACGCGGCCGCACCAACTCGACGCGGCGCAACTGGGCCGCACGAGCGGCGAGCGCATCGACCGAGATCTCGATGCCTGCAGCCAGGGCACCGCCGAGGAACTCCCCCCTGGCGGAGACCACGTCCAGATTGGTGGAGGTGCCGAAGTCGACGACG
>DAHWFQ010000037.1:0-19952 GCA_027324895.1 Actinomycetota bacterium
CGCTCGATGACCTGCACCGGTGCCAGGGCGCGGGCCGCGTCGTGGACGAGCACGAACTCGATGTCGTCGGGCAGCACGGCCAGTGCGTTCGCCACCGATTCCTGACGGGTCGCACCGCCCGCCACCACGATGAGCCCCGGCACATCGCGTGGCTCCACGTCGTCGATGGCGACGAAACCGCCCTCCGCATCCACGAAGGCGTCGGGAGCATCGTCGCTGTCAACACCCGGATCGGCCAGGAATGCCAACGACTCCAGCACGTCGTCGATGTGGTCCGGCGGCGCTGCGACCACGACCACGTCGATGGCCCGCACGCCCTCGGCACCAGGCTCGGTCGCGATGTGCGCGTCGACCAACTGGCGGACCGCCAACTCGAGCAGCGACTGCGCGCCGATGTGATGCAGGGCCTTGGCGATGCCTGCTCCCAGCCGCTCACCTCTGCCCGCTGCGGGCACGATCGCGGCGGTGCGATGGTGGGCACTCATGCGCACACCCCCCTGTCGGTCGTCGCCGTCGAGTCTATGCGGGCCGCCGACTTGCAATGCAGCGACGGCGCCCTCCGGCCCGGCACCGGCTGGTGCGGATCCGGCGGACGCCGTCGGTCTGTGCAGTGTGGCGAGCCAGGGTGCCGCCTAGGAGGCGAGCACGTCGTTGAGTACTTCCTCGGCTCGCATCTCATCGGTCTTCTGCGCGAGCGCCAGCTCGGAGACGAGGATCTGTCGCGCCTTGGCGAGCATGCGCTTCTCGCCCGCGGACAGGCCGCGGTCCTGGTCGCGACGGAAGAGGTCGCGCACGACCTCGGCGACCTTGATCACATCGCCGGAGGCCAACTTCTCGACATTCGCCTTGTAGCGACGTGACCAGTTCGTCGGTTCCTCGATGTACGGTCGACGGAGCACGTCGAATACCTTCTCCAAGCCAGCGGCGTCGACCACGTCGCGGACGCCGACGTACTCGGCGTTGGACGCAGGGACGCGAACGGTGAGATCACCCTGCTGGACCTTCAGGACCAGGTACTCGGTAGGTACTCCCTTGATGCTCCGGATCTCGATCGCCTCGATGAGCGCCGCCCCGTGGTGCGGATACACGACCGTTTCCCCGACTTCGAACACCATGCTTGTCCTGCCTCTCAGAGTCGCCCAGTCTACCAGCAATATGACGCACCTCTCACCTTGCATGCGGGAAGCGGAATCCCCCGCAATACCAAGGGCTTGCAGCCTCCCGGCCCCTCCGCGCAGGCTCGTCCGCTCCGAACGCTCCGTCCGCTCCGCTCACTCCTCGAACTTGGGTTCGCGCTCCGCACTCAACAAGTCCTCGTCGCTCGGGTCCCACGAGCAAGCTCGCGGGACCGCTCACTCCTCGAACTTGTACCCCAGGCCGCGGACGGTGAGGAGGTGGACCGGATTCGCCGGGTCGGGCTCGATCTTGCCGCGCAGGCGCTTCACGTGCACGTCGAGGGTCTTGGTGTCTCCGAAGTAGTCCGCACCCCAGACCCGATCGATGATCTGGGAGCGGGTGAGGACGCGACCGGCGTTGCGGACGAGGAACTCCAAGAGGTCGAATTCCTTGAGCGGGAGCGGCACGGGCTGCCCGTGCACCGTCACCAGGTGGCGGTCGATGTCGATACGCACGGGCCCAGCCGCGATGCTGCCGTCGCCACCATCCCCATCGAGGTCGTGGGGCCGCCGCAGCACGGCGCGCACCCGGGCCACCAGCTCACGCATCGAGAAGGGTTTCGTGACGTAGTCGTCTGCGCCCAGCTCGAGGCCCAGCACCTTGTCGAGCTCTGAGTCCTTGGCGGTGAGCATGATGATGGGGACGGTTGAGCGCTGGCGCACGGCCCGGCACACGTCGGTGCCGGACATGCCCGGAAGCATGAGGTCGAGCAGGATCAGGTCGGCCCCGTCCCGCTCGAAGGAGGCCAGGCCGCGATCACCGCTCGTTTCGACACGAACATCGAAACCCTCCTTCTCCAGCATGAAGGAGACCGTCTCACTGAACGACTGCTCGTCCTCGATCATGAGGATGCGACTCATGGGACCTCTTTCCACTCCGCTGCGGATGATTCACGAGTGTGACCACGAGCGGGGAAACGCATGGTGAACAAGGACCCCCTGCCCACTTCCGATTGCACGCTGACGCTGCCGCCGTGGGCCAGGCAGATGTGCTGCACGATGGCCAGGCCGAGGCCGGTTCCACCGGTGTGCCGGCTGCGTTCGGCGTCCACCCGATGGAAGCGTTCGAAGATGCGCTCGAGCTGGCCCTCAGGGATTCCGACGCCCTGATCGGCGACGGCGATCTCCACGAAGCCCTCCCTGGTGCTCGCCGAGACATCGACCCGGGAACCCGCCGGCGAGTACATGATGGCGTTCGTGAGCAGGTTGCGAAGGGCGGTCACCACCTGCTCGGGGTTGGCGATGAAGTGGATCTCGGGAACGTCCTGCACGATGGTGATCGCGTGCTCGGACGCGGGTCGGCTCACCGAGTCGATGGCCTCGTCGACGAGGTTGCCCACGAGCACGCTCCGGGCGTGATCGAGCGCATCCGACGCCTGCAGCCGCGAGAGATCGGTGAGGTCGCTCACCAGGGCGCTCAACTGGTTGGCCTCGGACTCCATGCGCGTCGCCAGGTCGCTGAGCGCCCGCGCATCACCGACCGCACCCTGCATCTCCCCCGCCAAGGCGGAGATGGCGTCCACCGGCGCCTTGAGTTCGTCGGACACGTTGGCGATGAAGTCCCGGCGCATCTCATCGACCCGACCGGCCGCGCTGATGTCATCCACGAAGAGGACGACCGCGCCGTCGTCGAGGCAGGCCGAGCGCACCCGCACGCGCCTGGGCGGTGCACCGAACTCGATGCCGCCGACCATGAGCTCCCGACTGCGGGCTTGGCGGTCGGACTGTGTCTCCGCCGCCAGGTGGCCCAGATCAGCAGACGCCAACTCGCCTGCGCGCATGATGCCGAAGGCCTCGATGCCGGGTGACGCGGCCAAGGGGTGGGAGTGGCTGTCGATCACGAGCCACTCGCCGGGGAGCGAGGTCAGGAGCGACCTCGACTGGTCTCGGACGGCCGTCTCGTCATGCCGCACGGCTGCCGCACGCCGGAAGACGGTGCGCAGGCCCATGGCCGCAGCCTAGGCAATGTGCGCTGCCCGCGGGCCGCGCCTGCCCGCCGCACGACGGTCGTCGCGGTGCGGCCCTGACGGCCCCGCGGCTGCTCGGGAAGCGAGGGGGCGGGCCGCGCGTTACCTCCTCGGTTCGCCATTTCCGTCATGAGGCGCGACGATGGGCACCGGATTGCGCAGGAGGGCACCTTGTTCGTCGACGTGAACGCCAGACCACGGCGCATCGCGGTGATCAGCGTGCACACTTCCCCGTTGGACCAGCCGGGAACGGGAGACGCAGGCGGCCTGAACGTGTACGTACTCGAGACCGCCAAGCGCCTGGCCCGCAGGGGCGTCGAGGTGGACATCTTCACCCGGGCGACACGCTCTGACCTACCGACCTCCGTGCCCATCGCACCCGGCGTCACGGTCCGCCACATCGAGGCCGGGCCGTTCGGCGAGTTGCGCAAGGAGGACCTCCCCGCGCAGATGTGTGCGATGACCAGCGGGATGCTCCACTCCGTGGCGAAGGACGGCCGGGGATACGACCTCGTGCACTCGCACTACTGGCTCTCCGGTCACGTGGGCTGGCTCGCCAGCGAGCGCTGGGGCGTTCCGCTCGTGCACACCATGCACACCCTGGCCAAGGTGAAGAACGAGGCCTTGGCGGAGGGCGATGTGCCCGAGCCCCGCGTGCGCATCATCGGCGAGGAGCAGGTGGTCTCCGCCGCCTCGGCCCTGGTGGCCAACACGGTCCAGGAGGCGGTTGACCTGGAGAGCTTCTACGCAGCCCCCGGCGAACGCGTGGTGGTGGCGCACCCGGGAGTCGACCTCGACACCTTCCACCCCGCTGACGGCCGCCGCGCTGCCCGTCGCCGGCTGGGCATCCGCGAAGAGGCCCAGATGCTGCTGTTCGTCGGACGCATTCAGCCCCTGAAGGCACCGGACGTCCTCATCAACGCCGCCGCTGAGCTGTTGGCCCTCGACCCCTCGATGCGTGAACGACTGCACGTCGTCATCTGCGGTGGCCCCAGCGGCAATGGCCTCGAGCACCCGGAGTCGATGGAACTGCTGGCAACCGCCCGGGGTGTCGACGTCGACTTCGTCCCGCCGCAGTCGCGCGAATCGCTGGCCGACTACTACCGCGCTGCTGATCTCGTCGTGGTGCCCTCGTACTCCGAATCCTTCGGCTTGGTGGCCATCGAGGCCCAGGCCTGTGGGACCCCAGTGATCGCTGCGGCGGTCGGCGGTCTCCGCACCGCGGTCTCGCATGATGTCTCCGGCATCCTCGTCGAGGGCCACGACCCCCGGGTGTGGGCGGCGCGCATGCACGAGTTCCTGCGCTGCCCGATCTGCCCGCGCCGCCTCTCCGCGGGTGCCGTGCGCCACGCCGCCCAGTTCACCTGGGACCACACGGTCGACTCGCTGCTCGACGCCTACCGCATCGCCCGCGGTTACGCGCTCGCCGAACAGCGGGCCCGGGCCGGCAATGACTGACATCCTGCAAATCGTTCGGGAGTGGGCCGGAGCGCTGGAGCTGGACACCGACGAGCTGGCCGAGGGCACGCTCATGGTCACGCTGCCCGGCAGCAAGCGCCTGCAGGTACCGGTGGAGCTGACGGTGACTCCGCAGGCCCTGGTCCTCGAGTCCTTCGTGGCCCGGGGAACCGACCAGGATCCCCGTCGCCTGCATGAATTCCTGTTGCGTCGCAACGCGAAGGCCTTCGGCGCCGCGTACTGCATCGATCAGGCCGGTGACGTCTACCTGGTGGGCCGCCTGCCCATCTCGGCCGTGACGATCGAGGCCATCGACCTCGTGATGGCCTCGATCATGGGCATGGCCGACGGCGACTTCAACACCATCCTCGAACTGGGCTTCAGCGAGGCCATCGAACGTGAGTGGAAGTGGCGCCTGGCGCGCGGCGAGTCCACCGCCAACCTCGCGGCCTTCGAACACCTGCGACCCAGCGAGCACTGATCGAGCGGGCTCGGGCCAGGGGCGGACGCAACACGCTGGTCGAGCGTGCCGCCGACCGCTTCGGGCCGTTCGCCCCCGTGCCCGCGTCGGTCGGCCGTGCGGCAGAATTGCGGCCATGGCCAACGAATACACGCTCATCCTGTTGCGGCATGGCGAGAGCACATGGAACGCACTCAATCTGTTCACGGGATGGGTCGATGTCGACCTGTCCGAGAAGGGCCAGGAGGAGGCCCTGCACGGCGGCACCCTGATGGCGGAGAAGGGCCTGCTCCCGGACGTCCTCCACACCTCCGTCCTGCGACGCGCCATCAAGACCGCGAACATCGCGCTTGATGCCTGTGATCGGCACTGGATCCCCGTGAAGCGGGACTGGCGCCTCAACGAGCGCCACTACGGCGCCCTGCAGGGACGCAACAAGAAGCAGACGCTCGAGACGTACGGCGAGGAGCAGTTCATGCTCTGGCGCCGCTCCTACGACGTGCCGCCGCCGGCCATCGAGCCCGAGGACGAGTATGCGCAGACCCATGACCCGCGCTACGCCGGCCTCGGTGCCGACCTGCCCGCCACCGAGTGCCTCAAGGACGTCGTCGCCCGCATGCTTCCCTACTGGGAATCGGCCATCGTGCCGGATCTCAGGGCCGGTAGGACGGTGCTCGTCACTGCGCACGGCAACTCACTGCGCGCACTGGTGAAGCACCTCGACGGCATCAGCGACGAGGACATCGCGGCGCTCAACATCCCGACCGCCATGCCGCTCGTGTACCGCCTGGACGAGGACCTGCGGCCGATCGTCCGTGGCGGCGAGTACCTGGACCCGGAGGCGGCGGCAGAGGCCGCGGCCGCCGTGGCGAACCAGGGCAAGAAGTAGCAGGTCCACGCCGGGTCTGCCGGCCATCGAACCCCCCACTTCCGTCAGGGCCCAGCCCCGCGGATCGGGGGGTTCGACGCATCAAGCGGCCCGGGGGCCCGCCCGGCGTGGTCGAAGCCACGATCAGACCGACGGGGCGACCAGGCTCCAGGGCACGGTGACCTCACCGAGGCTCCAACGCTTGCGGTCGCCGATCACCGGTGTGCCCTGCTCGAGGAGCGCCTCCACGGCGGCGATCCAACGCTGCCGCGCGCCGAAGGTGCCCAGTGGCGCCGCGACCATCCAGGCCCGGTCGAAGGCCTGCAGGAACGCGTGGATCGGCTCCCCCGGCACATTCCGGTGGATGAGCGCCTTGGGTAGGCGCTCGGCGAGGTCCGAGGGCCTCCCCAGCGACGCCAACTGCGTCGAGAGGGTCAGCGACGCGGGCACCGCAACCGGCTCTGTGGTCTTGCGGATGGCGATCCAGGCCGCTCGTCGACCGATCTCGTCGCAGGTGCCGTCGATGATGAGCCCGCCTGCGGCGACGTGCGTGTACATCTCCTGCCACGATCGCTGCACGCTCGACTCGTCGTACTGGCGTAGGACGTTGAAGGCGCGGACGACATCGGCGTGCATACCGGCCAACTCGAATCCACCCCGCCGGAAGCGCAGGTGGGGCTTCTCGAACTGCATCGCCTGCTGCACCCGCGCTGGGTCGATCTCCAGACCCACGACCTCGATGTCGTGGCGTACGTGCTGGTGCAGACGATCGGCGAGTTCGCGGGTCGTCACCGGGTAGGCGCCATAGCCGAGGTCGACGACGGTGGCCCTGGGTAGCGCGGTGAGGCGCCCGCATTCGACGTGGATGAGCCAGCGGTCGCAGCGGCGCAGGCGGTTGGGCGCCGTGGTGCCACGCGTGACGCTGCCCACGGGTCCTGTCATCGTCGGGGCTCGACTGCGGCGAGCTGGTGGCGGATCTCCACCATGTACACCGAGATGGCGACGATGGCCATGATCTCGAACATGATGCTGCGGAAGGCTAAGAGCACGAGGATCGACAGCACCAAACCGCCCAGCCAGGCCCCGCGGGGGCCGCGACCCACGGCATCGAAGGCCTGCGGGCTGTGACGCAGGGCATCGACGAACGCCATCAGGCCAGCAGCGACGAACGCCAACTCGACGAGCCCGATCAACATGCTGGTCATCCGGACCTCCGCGCAGAGCGTACCGACGCTAGGTGAGCGCGGCCCATGCGGCATCGCTCAGCCGGGTCCGGCCCATCGAGCGACCACCACCAAGCACGGGAGCCACGGGCAGTTGTGCCACGGCATCGTCCGCCAGACCCCAAGCGTGCAGCACCGCTCGGATCAGCGGCTGGTAGCCGCGGTTGGCGCCGTCGGAGACCTTGATGGCACAGGCGCGACCGTCCGGCAGCGCCATGGCGATGACGCCCTCGGCGCCGATCTTGGCGATGAGCCCGGGCATCAACTGCATGGCGATGGTGTCATCGCGCCCCACGCCGGCGACCATCTCCGGATAGTGACGCATGGCGGCGGCAACGCGCCCCTCGGCGCTCTCCGCGGGCGCGACCGAGATGGTCCGGAAGACACGTGCCAGCCCGGCGAGCGAGATGGCGAACAGCGGAGCGCCGCACCCGTCCACCGTCACCCCGGACACGGACTCGCCGCTCAGCGACTCCACGGCCTCGCGGGCCGCCTGCTGCATCGGGTGCTCGACGTCGAGGTAGGTGCCCACATCCCAACCCTGCAGTGTGCTGGTCGCGATGAACCCGGCGTGCTTGCCGGAGCAGTTGAAGTGGATGCGGTCCGGGCGGCCACCCTCGCGGACGTAGGCGTCCCGCTCATTCGTCCCCAGTGGCAGGCCCTCCGGGCAACGCAGGGCGTCCGCGGTGTGACCGTGCAGCGCGAGGATCTCCTCGACACCGGCCACATGCCACTCCCCACCGCTGTGCGATGCGGCCGCAAGTGCGAGCAGGCGTGATTCGAGGTCCAGACCATGGCGCACCATGGCGGTGGCCTGCGCCGGCTTCAGGCTCGACCGCGGGTACATGGGAGCGGCGGCATCCCCCAGGGCGAGCAGCTGGTGGCCCTCCTCGTCCAGGAGGACGAGCGTGCCGCGGTGCTGCGATTCGACGATGTCAGCGCGGACGACCTCGACGAGCAGTTCATCATGCATGGCGGGAATCTATGCCCTGCCGCGCTCGCGGGCGCGAAGGCGCGGGCGCCGTCAGCCTCCGTGCCCCATCATGCGCATGCGCACCTTGCCGACCGAGCCCTGCGCCCGACCCCTGGTGTCCTGGTTCACGATCACCTGCTGGGAGGCACGCACCCCATCGACCTCGAGGGTCGCTGCCGGGTCGAGCCCGCGCTTCACTACGGCACTCGCGATCGGTCCCAGTTCATGGTGCTGGACCGACATCCCGATGAAGCCGACCTGCTCCCCGTCGATCTGCACCGGAGCGGCATGCGGGGGCAGTGCATCACGCGAGCCGTCGAGGCGCAGGAGGACCAGTCGCCGGGGTGGCTTGCCGGCATTGTGCACCTTGGCGACCGTCTCCTGACCCCGGTAGCAGCCCTTCTTCATGTGCACGGCGGTGCCCAGCCAGCCCACTTCGTGGGGGATGGTGCGGTCATCCGTCTCCACCCCGAGGCGAGGGACGCCGGCCGCGATGCGCAGGGCGTTCCACGCCCAACTGCCTGCCAGCCCAGCCTGGCCCTCGAGGTAGGCAGGCAGGTCCGCCCGGGGGACGAACACCTCACGACCGCAGAACGACTCCTCCTGGCGCGCGAGGTAGTTCGAGACATCAGCGCCCACATCGGGCAGGGCCAGGCCGGCGTATACGGCGGGCGTGAGCACTGACGGAAGCGACGGGTGCGCCTCGCGGACCGGCTCCCAGACCGTGCCCCAGTCCGCGGTGACCTCGCGTACCTCGACGCGCAGCATGAATCGCATGCGCTCGAGGAAGGCGACGACAGCGGCGGCATTGCCCGGTTCCACGCCCATGAGCACCCGGTCCTCGAGGACCGCGAGGTGCAGTTCGGCTTCGACCCGGCCGTGGGGGTCGAGGAGCAGGTCGTAGGCGGAGTCACCGGGCTGCAGCGGGAGCAGCAGTTGGGAGGTGAGCGAATCCAGCCAGCTGAGTCGGTCGGCGCCCGTCACCTCCACCAGGCCGCGGTGGGACAGGTCCACAGCACCGACGCCGGCAGCCAGCATGCGCTGCTCACCGAACGGGTCGCCGTAGTTCCAGGCCACGCCCGCGTCCACGTCATCGGCTTGCAGCATCGGTACAGCAGTCATGGGCGGCACCTCCTCGTCGGCAGCAACGCCAGGTCATCGCCACAACTTCCCGGGGAACCGAGGTGCCGAAAGCGGACGAGGCGACGTTCAGTGGCGTCCCAGCCGGCCCTGCTCGATGCAGGTGCGGCAGCGGCCGTGGAAGGAGACGTGTGACACGTCGATGTCGAAGCCGCGATCGGCGCGGAGCGCGCGTGCCAGGGGCTCCAGCACGTCGGCGGAGATGGACTCCACATTGCCACAGGCATCGCAGGCGAGGTGGATGTGGGTCTCGTCATCGACCGAGTGGTAGGTCGGCGCGCCGTGTCCGATGTGCGAATGCGTGACCAGCCCCACCTTCTCGAGCACCTCGAGCGCGCGGTAGATGGTGGAGAGGTTGACGCCCGAGGCGTGCCGCTGCACCTCGGCGAGCAGTTCCTCGGGCGAACCGTGGCGCAGCGTCTCGACGGCCTGCAGGACCAACTGCCGCTGCGGCGTGATGCGGTAGCCCTGTGCGTGCAGACGACGATCCCAGTCGACCTGGTTCATGAGACTCGCTTCATTTGGATCGCAGCATGCGACATCGTGACCCCGCCTGGCAAGGTCATGTCGAAGACGGCGAAGAGGTCCCCGTGGTTGATTCCGTACATGCGCGTGCCCTCCTCGATGGCTGGCGCGCTGGGCGTGCGCACGTAGTTCGCGGCGTGGACCGAGAGCCGGGCGCCGGTGATGCGCGCATCCTCGATGGCGGTCACGGTGACGGTGCCGAGCCACAACTCCGCGATGCCGAGGTGGTTCGCAATGACCGCCTCGACCCCGTTGTCCGGGCTGGGGCGCAGAAAGCCGCTCTCCGTGTGCGAGGAACGGAGGCGCACGCCGTCATCGTCCACGATCCAGGACTGCGACCGGTACTCGAGGAAGGGACGTCCATCGGACGCGAACTGCAGCAACTCCTCATAGCGGAAGTGCGAGCCGTCCGGGAGTGTGCCGACGCCGAAGCCACTCCAACTCCCGACGAGCCAGGAGAGGTGCGCGATGTCCGCATGCACCCCCGCCAGGACGTCGGGTTCCTGCATCAGGCCTGGCCCTTGAAGAGTTTGGTGACGACCGTGGCGGCGAAGGCGGCGATGCCGACGGAGACGGCGACCAGCGCGATGGTGTATCCGGTTTCGACGATCTGAGTCATGGAGGGAGTTTAGCCGCCTAGCATTTCCGCATGGCCCGCCTCGTCATCAAGATCACCTCCGGAGTCGAAGCACTCGAGCGCTGCAACCAGGGCTGGACCGTGGCCACCACCGCGATCGCCTCGGGCATCGACGTGAGCGTGTGGCTCACCGGGGACGCTGTGTGGTTCGCCACACCGGGATACGCCGAGGGCGTGGAGTTGCCGGGGGCCCAATCCTTCGCCTCGGCGGTGGCCACGGTGCTCGCGGATGGGCGGCTCACGGCCTGCTCGCAATGCCTGGGTCGGCGCGACATCGCTCCGGATGGACTCATCGCGGGAACCCGCATCGGAGGGGCCACGGGGTTCGTCGAGGAAGTGCTGGTGCCGGACGCCAAGCCTCTCGTCTACTGATTCGGGGTCAGGCCGTGCGGTGCTTCAGGCGCTGGATCAGCAGGTACATCTCGCAGCCCAGGCAGTAGTCGAACGCGGCATTGAGGAAGGCGGCGCCCAGCGCCAGGGCCGCGGCGATGGTGAACAGCGCAGGACTGCCGACGACGGCACCGAGTAGCGCGACCAGGGCGAAGACGAGACCCACCGTCTGGGCGAAGCGAGGCGGTTCGGGGGCCTCGAGCGGAACCGGACCGGCAAGCCGCGGCTTCACGAACTGCGCGTAGATGCGGCCATAGGGCTGGGCCTGCGGCCCCACGAGCGAGCCGAGCCCGAATGCCAGCAGTTGCACGATGATGAGCGCGGTCCCCAAGGCATGCGGGCCCGCGATCAATGCGACAGCCAGCACCACGGCTGTGATCCCGGCGCCGAAGCGGGGTCCACGGGCGTCGATCTGGCCGCCCGCGGCGGGCTGGTGGTTGCTTGCCATTCCGGTCTCCTTCGTCTGCTGTCTTGACGGTGTCGCGCGCCCTGCGCGTGCACTGGCTGGTCGGTCGCCTTGCCTCAGATGTCCTCGAAGCGGCGGTCGTCTACGGCGACGAGCAACTCGTCCTTCCGCGGGACCCCGCTGATGCGCGCGCTCAACTGACCGCGCCGGTCCAAGACCAGGATGGTGGGGGTGCGCATGATGCCGAACTCCCGCACCAGGTCCATCTGCTCCTCTGCGTTGATCTCGAGGTGTCGGACGCCCGGTACCGCTGCTGCCACATCGGTCGCGATGACCTTGGCAGCTCGGCAGGGTGCGCACACGGTCGACGAGAACTGCACGATGGTGGCGCGCTCCCCCATCTCGCCGAACCTGGAGAAGGGTGAAACCTGCGGCTCCGCTTCCGCTTCCGTAGGTGCGACCGCCCGCACACGTCCGTCGGTGTGCTTCCGCCACATGCCGAAGGCACCGCCCAGCAGCAGGACGGCGAGCACGACTGCGGTACCGCTCACAACACCGAACCCAAACCCATAGGGGCCGAACGCAGTTTGGGCGTCCACGCTTCCCCTGCCCGGCTGCGAACACTTCGCATCCGGGGATCGGCTCAAGCGCGCACTGCGGCCTCGGCCCAGCGCGCCATGCGGTCGGCGAGCGCCTGCGTCGTGCCACGCTCGGCGTGGCCCATGCCCGGCTCGATCCAGAGTTCCGCGCGCGCATTCCCGCCGAGCACGGCCGCCCGGTGCACGCGTTCGCTGTGCTCGGGGGGGAAGTAGTGGTCGCGTTCGCCGTGCACGAGTAGCAACGGATGGCGGATGAGCGTGGCGCAGGCTTCGGGCGAAGTCGGGAGCTCGCTGGCAGCAGTCATGGGACCGGCACCCCAGTCCCGCACTGACAGCCGCACCCCCTCCATGCGCAGCGCGAGCCGCCCCCACGGTGTCGAGGTGAGCCGGAAGAGCCGGTCCATGACGCGCGTGCCTCGGAAGAACCACTCCGCAACACCGCTCACGACCACGGTGGCATCGGGTCGGTGCGTGACCACGATCTCCCGATCCGGCATGGTCACACGGTCGGGCGCGCTGGCGAGTGCGGCATGACGCAGCACCACGGACGCACCCATGGAGAACCCCACGGTGACGAGGGGGCCGGTCGACATGGTCCGGGCCCAGGCGCAGGCGGCATCGAGGTCGAGGGGTTCGCGGTAGCTGAGGCTGCAGGTTCCGGAGCTGGCTCCGTGCCCGCGTTCGTCGAAGTAGACGACACGGCCGTGCTCCGCCAGCCAGTCGGTGATGAGGCGCACCCCGGCCTTCTGCCGATTGCCCGTGATGCCATGGGCGACGACGAAGGTGAGTGGGCCATCGCCCTTGGTCTCTGCGACGATGCGCGTCCCATCCGCCGCCCGCAGGGTGGTCGTCATCGGCGATTCGCCTCCCACGCCAGCACGGGCAGGCGCACCTCGAGGACCACATGCCCGGCGTCAGCGGCTGGCTTCAGGCTCCAATTGGCGGGGCTCACGGAGTCGAGCCAGCGGGAGCCCAGTCCGGCCAAGCCGCCGGCGGGGATCTCGCCGTCGTTCACCACGCGCACGACGATGGCATCCTCGACCTGCCGCACATCGATCTCCACTGTGGTGGCACGGGCATGGCGCACCGCGTTCGCAATGGCCTCCTCAGCGATGCCGAGGATCTGCTCGCAATGAGGGCAGTGCTCGCGGTCCTCGACCTCCAGGGTGAGTTGCACATCGACCACTGCGGACCACTCGCGGACGATGCCCTCGAGCCCGGTGTCCAGGTGGGTGGTGTTCGGCTGCAGGGCCCCGAGCAGCGGAGTCTCCAGCAATTCGTCGAGTCGGTGCAGCGCCTCGAGCGCGCCTTCCCGGTTGTTCTGGTCGGCGGCCCGCTCGAGCTCGAGGGTGATCGCCATGAGTCGTCCCTGCAGCGACGAGTGGAGATGCCGCGCGAGCAGGCGGCTGGCCTCGGCGAGCTTGCGCGCCCGCACCCGCTGGGTGACCTCTGCACCGGTGAGGCTGTACATCGCGCGGGCGAGCACCTTCGTACGCGTGCCGGTGAGACCGGTGATCATCGAGGTCGACACCATGAGCGAGGCGGTGCCGAGGGAGCAGAAGGCAGCCCAGTAGAAGGCATCGCTCACCGTCCAGCCCAACGACGGCATGATGAAGGGCGGGACGGCGGCGAACGAGGAGGCCGCGATGAGCCCCGCCCAGTAGGTCGACGGATCGGCCACGCCTCGCGTGCGAACGATGCGGTCGGCCACGAACAGGGCCAGACCGGAACTCGCGAGCTGCACGAGGAACATAAGCAGCGCCCAGCCCGGATGCGGCATGGAGATCGCCATGGGGCCAACGAACAGGAAGCCGATGGTCATGCCGAGGGCGACGGGGTAGGGCCGCGGATAGCACCCCAGGCGCATGAGCATGGGCAGCGTCATCTTCACCTGGTCACTCGGCGCCTCGCCCCAGAGCGCATGCGAGATGGGGCGGATGTCCTGTTCGATGGCCTCGCGCAGGGAGGCTGCGACGCGGCGCAGCGCCTGCTCGGAGTCGTCCAGGCCGAGTGATTCCGTGATCAGGGCCCGGGACCGCGAGACGGAGGCCTGCAGGCGATCGCCGATGGTCTCGGCCAGCTCATAGGCGATCGCTCGCGAGAGCGCACTCTGATGCAGTGCGCGGATCTCGATCTGGGCCTGCTCGTCGAGCAGGCGTGAGCGTTCCGTGAGGAACTGCTCCCGGCTCGCGAAGTAGAGGCTGGTGAGCGACACCCAGACGAGTCCCTGCAATGCGCCGGCCCAGACGCGCATCTGCCCGTTGTACAACGTCGGCAGGTTGACGACATGGTGGAAGAGGCCGAGCAGCTCGAGACGGAGCGCGCCGTACACGGCGAAGCTGATGATCAGGGCGCGCGGCGCGGCCAGGCTGGGGAAGTCATGGGACAGCAGGCGATGCACCACCACGATGATGGCGATCATGCTGCTGGCGAGCACTGCGGTGAGGAACCCGAAGAAGGCGATCTGCGGCGATCGGAACAAGCCCAGTTGGCCGCCGGCTGCGGACACCGTGCCCGCGATGACGAGCCACACGATGGATTCCGGCAGCAGTGCGGTGCCGGTGCCGATCGCGGAGTGGATGCGCTCCCACGCCGCCGTCGCCTGCTCCCTAACGGGTGACATTGCCCGTCATCTCGAGGTATGCGCGCGTGAGCTGCACCCGTTGGTTGAAGGTCGAGTCAGCAGGCAGTTCCAGCCGCTGTGCGATCCGTCGCATCATCTGCTCGACCGCTCGCTCCGACACCTGGCGGCGGCGCGCGATCTCCGCATTCGTGAGACCCTCGGCCACCGAACGCATGATCGCCAACTGGGCGTCTGTGAACTGCTCCGCCATTCCCGGGCTGGCGATGACGCCACGTGTTCGCGGCTCCATCGAGGTGCGCAGGGCACGTGTCAGGTCGGCGATGGACTTCACATCGCGCTTGCGCATGAACACGGTTCGCGGAGGCAGGTCCGGAGCCTGCAGGGACAGCAACCGCGGTGAGTCGTAGGTGGTGAGGACGACGATGCCGATACCCGGGTTCTGGCGCCGCAGGGCCAGGGCGATGTCTGCGCCGTTGGGACCGGCGCCGAGGTCGAGATCGAGCACGGCCGCCTCGGGATTGCCGGTGCGCGCAACGTGCATGGCCTCCGATGCGCTCGCCGCTTCGCCAACGACGTTGAAGCCCTGCAGGCGCAGGGCGGACGCCAGACTCGAGCGCGTGAGCCCGTCATCCTCCACGACCATGATGCGGAGGGCACCTGAAGCGGTCACGTCCATGCCCCCTGCGATTTCAGCGAAGTGGTTGTTTGGAGCCACAATCTACGCGTGAAAGGTCGGGATGTGCGGGAGGCGACCGCCGCGTTGCGACGCGGTGCGTTGGTCGCGCTGCCCACCGAAACGGTGTACGGCCTGGCCGCGGATGCCACCAATGCGGAGGCCGTGTCACGCATCTTCGCGGTGAAGGGCCGTCCCGCGGACCATCCGCTCATCGTGCACTTGGCCTCGGCCGGGGAAGCCGATGCCTGGGCCCGTCGCATCGCGCCCTATGCGCGCCTGCTTGCGGCCGCGTACTGGCCGGGACCGCTGACGCTGATCCTGGACAAGTTGCCGACGGTGCTCGACATCGTCACCGGCGGCCAGGACACGGTGGGCCTGCGCGTCCCCGCACATCCAGTGACGCACGAGGTCTTGCGGTTGTTGGGAACCGGTGTTGCCGCACCGAGCGCCAACCGCTTCGGAAGGGTGAGCCCGACGACCATCGGGCACGTGGAGGACGACATCGCCGCGTACCTGGGCGATGACGACTACCTGCTCGACGGCGGGCCCTGCGAGGTCGGGGTCGAGTCGACGATCGTCGATTGCACCGGCCCCTCGCCTCGGCTGCTGCGTGCTGGTGCGGTCACGGTGGACATGATCGAGCAGACGACGGGTCTCGCCGTGCTGGGCGCCGACGGCCGCATCCGCGCATCGGGCACGTTGGCAAGCCATTACGCGCCACGCGCCAAGGTGCACGTGGTCGACGCGGACGAGCGACTGGCGATGACGGGGGCGGGCTTCATCGCGGAACAGGCCATCGCCACGCCACCGGGCATGGTGCGCCTGCTCGACGCTGCGGACCTCGGCGCGTACGCACGTGACGTCTACGCCGCCCTGCGACGCAGCGATGAACTGGGGTTGGCCGACGTGGTGGCCGTACTCCCCAGCGACACAGGGCTGGGCACGGCCATACGGGATCGGCTGCAGCGCGCGGCTCACTGATGCCGAGCAATCCGCTGCAAGGACGGCGTGCATACTGGGCGCATGCGGACCCAAGTGCTTCGAGCCGGCACCCTCGCGGCCCTGGCGGGGCTCGCCCTGGCGGGATGTGGCCTCACCGATGCTCGCAACGCGGCGATCGCCGAGGCCAGGGTCACGCCACTGAGCGCCGCGGACAGCCTGCGCCCCGGCCTGGTCGGCATGCCCGACTACCCGTCGACCGGTTGGGGCGAGTCCGCCACCGCTGCAGCCGCCGGACAGTCCGCAACGCGCACGGGCCTGCAGGACATCGGCTTGCAGACCTCTGACCTCGCGAGCACCTTGACGGTGAGGACGTAACCTGACGGCACATCGCTGGGGATCCCCACACTCGACTTCTGCTCGGCCAGGTATCCGAGTGAGTCACTGCGCGTCGCCCGCATCCAGCGCGCCGCCTACGACAAGCAGGGCAACTTCGCCGGCCTCTCCACCGAGGTCGTGATGTACCGGGACGTTGCCGCGGCCCAGCAGGCGTTGCACGAGGTCACGGGCGCCCGGCTCGGCTGCCCGGTCGGCAAGCGGGTCACCACCTACGACGGCCACATCATCGTGTTCGCATTCCATCCGGCACCGGGCCCGACGAGCACCCCGCTGGTTGGGCCCGCCTCCCGACTCATCATCCACACGACGATGAAGGTCGACGGCAACCCGCAGACGGCGTTCCTCGTCTACCAGGTCTCAGGTCGCGTACTTGCCGCGTTGTACGCCGTCGACAACTCAGGGAAGCCGTTCCCGCAGGTCACACTCGATGCGTTCTACGGACTGGCCGGGGACATCGCCCTACGGCTGCAGGCCAATGCGCCACTGCTCTAGTGGCGGCTACACGAGCGCGTTGGTGCCGCGGGTCTGCTCGGTCTCGAAACGGTAGCCGACGTTGCGCACGGTGCCGATGAGGTTCTCGAAGTCGATGCCGAGCTTCATGCGCAGACGGCGCACATGCACGTCAACGGTGCGGGTACCACCGAAGTAGTCGTACCCCCACACCTCCTGGAGCAACTGCGCGCGCGAGAAGACGCGGCCCGGACTGCCCGCGAGGAACTTCAGCAGTTCGAACTCCTTGAAGGTGAGATCGAGCGTGCGGCCATGCAACTTGGCGGTGTAGGTGGCTTCATCGATCACGAGGTCTCCGTGCCGGATCTCCTCGGTGCGGTCATCGGCGTTGGTCCCGGCCATCGCCATCTGGCGACCGATGGCGAGGCGGATGCGGGCGTCGACCTCGGCCGGTCCGGCTGTGTCAAGCAGCACGTCATCGATCCCCCAGTCGGCTGACACCGCGGCCAGTCCGCCCTCGGTGGCGATGAGCAGGATCGTGTTGTCGATGCCGGTGGTGCGGATGAGGCGGCACAGTGAGCGCGCTGACGCGAGGTCCCGTCGGCCGGCGACGAGCACCACGTCGGAGGACGGCGCGCTCACGAGCGCCGAGACCTCGGGCGGGAGCACCCGCACCTTGTGCGGGAGCAGCGAGAGCGCAGGGAGCACCTCGGTGGACAGCGTCATGGCACGCGTCAACAGCAGCAGTTCGGCCATGTCCACCTCCAATAGCGAAGAACCCGGCAGCGAGACACACAGGTGGCGCCGTTGCCGAGTTCTTGCCGGCAGTCTAGTCGAAGGGCTAGGCGGACAGGAACGACGTGAGCAATCCGGCCAGCGGCAGCGCCCCGAACGCGCCCAGCAGCATGAAGGGACCGAAGGGGATGGTGCCCTTGCGATCGGCCCTGCGCGATGCCAGCAGCACGGCTGACACCGCACCTCCGGCGAGGAACGCGAGCATCGTCGCGCCGACGGTGTAGACCCATCCGAGGTACCCGGTGATCGCGCCGATGGACAGGGCGAGCTTGACGTCGCCCATGCCCATGCCTCCTCGCGAGAGCAGGTTCATCAGGAAGTACACGGCGAACAGCAGCGCGGCGCCCGCGCATGCGTGGAGCAGGCCGCTCAGCCCGTGCATCGCCGCATCGGCGGCGAGCAGCACGAGCGCGCCGGCCGCGGAGGGCAGGGTGAGTGCGTCGGGCAGCCGCTTCTCGCGGAGGTCGATCACCGCCAGGGCCATCGCGATCGGGATGTACAGCAGCCAGGGCACGAAGGTGATCCCGGGCAGTGATTGCGTCAGCACGTCGAATGCCATGAGCACGCAGATGGCTTCCAGCAGTGCCTGGCGTCCACCCAGCTGCGCCCGGCAGGAATGGCAACGGGCGCGACGCAGCAGCCAGGCGATCAGCGGGAGCTGCTCGTACCAGGTGAGGGCGGATGCGCAGTTCCCACAGCGCAGGGGACCGAGCAGGGGCTCGCGGCCGGGGACGCGGTCGATGAGCAGGCGCGCGCACCACGCGCAGAGGACGCCGTACACCGGCGAAGCCAGCAGCGTCAGCCAGGTCATGGGCCACCCCCGAATCGGATTCTCGCAACCGTACGGGCCGATTGTTGTGGACGACGGGCCGATTTCCCGCCGATCCGGTCCGCGACCCTGCGCCGACGCACCGGCGGGTGGCGCCTCGGCTCCACACCGTGCTCATCGCGACTGCCCCGTGGATGCGAGCACGGTGCAGGCCATAGCCTGTGCACGACAATCCCGCGGTTCCTCCCGCGGTGCCATACCGCCCGGAAGCGCTCTCCATGACGACATTGCGACAGGCCCCGCAAGACCAGCGACGGCGACTGTGGGACAGTGGCCTCTTCGCCCTGCTCGTCTGGCTGCTCGTGCATGAGATGACTGTTGCGATCTGGCACGCCTACAACTACACCGCCTGCTGCGACGTCCGCTACTACTGGCTGTCGATGCACGGGCTGGGCCATGCGGGTGCAGCGCACACCTTCCGTGAGTACCCGACGCCGGTGATCTGGATCATGCAGATCCCCTGGTGGCTGGCGCAGGGCGACTGGTCGAACTACCACCGCTGGTTCCAGGCCATGATGACGGCGGTGGACGCGACCTTCGCAATCGCGCTCTGGCGTGCTGGAGGCAACCGTCGTCGAGAGGCCCTCGCCTTCTGGATCGTCTTCCCGACGCTGCTTGGACCCATCTCGTACACGCGCTTCGACATGCTGCCCGCAGTGCTGGTCGGCGGAGCACTGTTGACGCTGGGCGAGCAACGGCACCGGGTCTCGGGTGCGCTGACCGGCATCGGTGCGGCCATCAAGTTGTGGCCCGCAGCGTTGTGGCCGGTGCTCCTGGTGAGCCAGCGCAAGGGCAAGCTTCGCGCCACTGCGTGGTTCCTGGGCACCGGTGCCGCGCTCGCGCTGATCTCCATCAAGTACGCCGGCCTGCAACGGCTCCTCTCCCCCTTGCAGTGGCAGGAGAAGCGGGGGCTGCAGATCGAGTCGATCTGGGCCACCGTGCCCATGGCCCTGCGCGGATTCCTGCCCAAGGACTACCCACTCACCGTCCGCTTCGGTGCCTGGGAGATCGACGGCCCTGGCGTGCATGCCTGGATGACGGTCGCAACATTGGTCACGGTCCTGGCAGTGGTCGCCTTCGTCGCCGCGTACCTGCTCTGGGTGCTGCGGGGACGGCACACGCATCTCGAGGCCGGGCTGTTCGTGCTCTGCGTGATCGCCGCACTCATCGTGTCCAACAAGGCCCTGAGCACCCAGTACATCCTGTGGCTGGGCCCACCGACGGCAGCGCTCATCAGCATGCTCGGTCAGGATGATCCACACGGCGAGTCGCTGAAGCCGCGGCAGGTGCGACGCATCGCGGTGATGATGCTCGTCATCGCGGTGCTGACGCAGCTGATCTTCCCCCGCACCTATCACCCCCTGACATACAACGGCGACTTCTTCGGCCTGGCGACCACGGTGCTCGTCATGCGCAACATCGTGTTGCTGGCATTCGCGGTCACGCTGGCCGGCATGCT
>DAHWFQ010000051.1:0-5074 GCA_027324895.1 Actinomycetota bacterium
GCCACCACCCGGTCCGGCGCGCCGGTCGCCAGCTTCCGGGTGGCCTCGACCACCCGGCGGTACGACCGGGCCAAGGGCGGCTGGTACGACGCGGACACCCTGTTCGTGACCGTCGTGTGCTACCGGCAGCTGGCCGAGCACGTGACCAGCTCGTTCGGCAAGGGCGAGCCGGTGGTCGTGGCCGGCCGGCTGCGGGTGCGCGACTGGACGGCGCCGGACGGGCGCACCGGCACCGCGGTCGAGCTGGAGGCCACGGTCGCGGGCCACGACCTCAACCGCGGCACGTCGGCGTTCAAGCGCGCACCGCGGCCCGCGCCCGAGCAGCCGGACCGGGTGACGGCGGAGGAGCTGGCCACCTCGGTGGCGCTGGAGCCCATCGCCGAGCCGCTGGCCGACGAGGCCGCCCAGTCGGTCGACGAGGCGGCTGCCTGAGCGGTCGGAGGCGGTTCCCGCGGCCACTACCCTTGGGCCCCATGGCTGAGTTCATCTACGTGATGCAGAAGGCGCGCAAGGCGCACGGCGACAAGCTGATCCTCGACAACGTCACGCTGTCCTTCTACCCCGGGGCGAAGATCGGCGTGGTCGGGCCGAACGGCGCCGGCAAGTCCACCGTGCTGCGCATCATGGCCGGGCTGGACTCACCCTCGAACGGCGAGGCGATCCTGTCGCCGGGCTACAGCGTGGGCATCCTCGAGCAGGAGCCGAAGCTGGACGAGTCGCTCACCGTGCTCGAGAACGTGCAGCTGGGCGTGGCCGAGACCAAGGCGCTGCTGGACCGCTTCAACGCGATCTCCGAGGAGCTGGCCGACCCGGACGCCGACTACGACACCCTGCTCGCCGAGATGGGCCAGCTGCAGGAGCAGCTGGACCACCGGCAGGCCTGGGACCTCGACAACCAGCTCGAGCAGGCCATGGACGCCCTGCGCTGCCCGCCGCCGGACGCCGACGTGTCGGTGCTCTCCGGCGGCGAGCGGCGCCGGGTCGCGTTGTGCGCGCTGCTGCTCTCCCAGCCGGACCTGCTGCTGCTCGACGAGCCCACGAACCACCTGGACGCGGAGAGCGTGCAGTGGCTCGAGCAGCACCTGGAGAAGTACCCGGGCACCGTCGTCGCGGTGACCCACGACCGGTACTTCCTGGACAACGTGGCGCAGTGGATCCTCGAGCTGGACCGCGGCCGCGCCTACCCGTACGAGGGCAACTACTCGACGTACCTGGAGACCAAGCAGTCCCGGCTGAAGGTCGAGGGGCAAAAGGACGCCAAGCTGCGCAAGCGGCTGCAGGACGAGCTGGACTGGGTGCGGTCCAACGCCAAGGGCCGGCAGGCCAAGAGCAAGGCCCGGCTGCAGCGCTACGAGGAGATGGCGCTGGAGGCCGAGAAGACCCGCAAGCTGGACTTCGAGGAGATCCAGATCCCGCCGGGTCCCCGCCTGGGCAACGTCGTCGTCGACGTCCAGGGGCTGTCCAAGGGCTTCGGCGAGCGGCTGCTCATCGACGAGCTGTCGTTCACGCTGCCCCGCAACGGCATCGTCGGCGTGATCGGGCCGAACGGCGTGGGCAAGACCACGCTGTTCAAGATGATCATCGGCGACGAGCAGCCGGACTCGGGTTCGATCAAGGTCGGCGAGACCGTGAAGATCGCTTACGTGGACCAGGAGCGGGCCGGGATCGACCCGAAGAAGTCGCTGTGGGAGGTCGTCTCGGACGGCCTGGACTGGATCAAGGTGGGCCAGGTCGAGATGCCGTCGCGGGCCTACGTCAGCGCGTTCGGGTTCAAGGGACCGGACCAGCAAAAGCCCGCGGGGGTGCTGTCCGGCGGGGAGCGCAACCGGCTCAACCTGGCGCTGACCCTCAAGCAGGGCGGCAACCTGCTGCTGCTCGACGAGCCGACGAACGACCTCGACGTGGAGACGCTGGGCAGCCTGGAGAACGCGCTGCTGGAGTTCCCCGGCTGCGCGGTCGTCACCAGCCACGACCGGTGGTTCCTCGACCGGGTGGCCACGCACATCCTCGCCTACGAGGGTGACTCGCAGTGGTTCTGGTTCGAGGGCAACTTCGACGCCTACGAGAAGAACAAGGTGGAGCGCCTCGGCATCGAGGCTGCGCGCCCGCACCGCGCCACCTACCGCAAGCTCACGCGCGGCTGACATGGCACGCCACCGCCTGGTCATCCCGCTGCGCTGGGCCGACTTCGATGCGCTGGGGCATGTCAACAACGTCACGTATTTCGAGTACATGCAGGATGCCCGTGTCGCGCTTATTCACGATTTCGGTGCCGACAAGTCGTCACTGAAGGAGATCGGGCATCTGGTTGCCCGCAATGAGATCGACTACCTGCGGCCCATCAACATGAGCGACCTGCAGGTCACCGTCGAGCTCTGGATCAGCCGCTTCGGCGGCGCCTCCTACGACGTCCAGTACGAGATCCTCGACCAGGCTGGTGAGGTCTGCGCGCGTGCCAAATCGGTGATGGTGACGGTGGACATGGCAACCGAGGCCGTCATGCGCATCCCCGATTCGGTGCGCGACGCGATGTCCAAGTACTACGAAGCAGAGGACCAGCCGGGGCTGTAGGCCCCGGTCAGGCCTCGAGCCACACCGCGGTGTCGGGCGGGATCACCAGCGCATTCGACGCTGTGCGCTCGAGCGGGACGCGGGAAGAAGCCACCATCAAACCGGCATTGGGCAGGGCCACATCCTGGTCGCCCGTGTTGCACAGCACGAGGATGCCGGGCCGTCCGAAGCGGCCGGGCCGCTCGAAGGCGAGTACCGGCGAACCCAGGGCCAGGTCATCGCGCCACACCATCTCGCCCTCGCCGAGAGTCGGCTCGGAGCGGCGCAGACGCAGGGCCTTGCGGGTGAGTTCGAGCATGGAGGCGGGGTCGTCGGTCTGGGCTTCGATGGAGAGATCACGCCAGTGCCGTGGCTGTGTGAGCCAGGCCTTGCCGCTGGAGAAGCCGAAGGTCTCGCCTGCGCGTGTCCAGGGAAGCGGCACCCGGCAACCATCGCGCAGGCCGTCGACACCGCCGGAGCGGAACCACGCGGGATCCTGACGCTCCGATTCAGGGATGTCGATCACTTCCTCCAGCGCCAGTTCCTGACCCTGGTAGATGTAGGTGCTGCCGGGGAGGGCCAGCATGGTGAGCATCATGGCCCGGGCGCGATCGCGTCCCTGCCGCTCCTGCTGCTCGCTGAGCGGGGTGCGCAGGATGCGGGCCTCCAAGCCGGTGCCGGTGGCCTCGGGGGCGTCGTTCAGACCGCGATCGTTGAGCGCATAGCGATTGACGACGCGTGGCACATCGTGGTTCTCGACCACCCAGGTGGTGGAAGCGCCGACCATGCGGTCGTTGGCGAGCGAGGAGTCGATGACGGCTCGGAGTTCCGGGGCCCGGAAATTGGCGCGCAGGAAGGGGAAGTTGAAGCCGGTGTGCATTTCGTCGGGACGCAGGTAGTTGGCGAGGCGTGCGGGCGTACCCACCCAGATCTCACCGACGAAGATTCGCGTGGGCTGGTAGACATCGGTGATGGCGCGCCAGTGCCGGTAGACGTCGTGCACTGCCGGCTGGTCCCACATGGGCTCGGGCACGATATCGATGAGTTGACCATCGGCATCGAGCAGTCGCTGCTCGCCCTGGCTGTCGGGCAGACCCGGCACCTTGGCCAGACCGTGTGCCACATCGACGCGGAAGCCATCGACTCCACGATCGAGCCAGAAGCGCAAGGTGGTGTCGAATTCCTCGACGACGTCGGGGTTCTCCCAGTTCACATCCGGTTGTGTGGAGTCGAACAGGTGGAGGTACCAGTAGCCGGTCGCTGCACCACTGGCATCGAGGATCGGTGACCAGGCGTCGCCGGTGAACACGCAGCGCCAGTTGTTGGGTGGCAGTTCCTGATTCGCCCCGCGGCCCTTGGCCACGTGGTAGCGGGCCCATTCTGGTGAGCCGGGAGCCGTGGCCAGGGCCGCCTGGAAGAAGCGGTGTTCCGAACTGGTGTGATTGGGCACCAGGTCGACGAGCACCTTGAGGCCGAAGCCGTGGGCTTCCTCGATCAGTGCCTCGACCTCGGCCAGCGTGCCGAAGCGGGGATCGATGTCGCGGTAGTCGGCGACGTCGTAGCCGCCGTCATGATCGGGGCTCTTGTAGAAAGGGGAGAACCACACCGCATCGACGCCGAGATCGCCCAGGTAGCGCAGACGTGCGCGAACCCCGTTCGCATCGCCGAAACCATCCCCGTTGGAGTCATTCCATGACTTCGGGTAGATCTGGTAGATGACGGCATCGCGCCACCAATCGGCATTGCGGTGCGCAGGACGTTCGATCGACATAGTGGGCCATTCTGCCGTGACTGCAGACCCCTACCGACCACGCGCGAGTGCGTCGTAACGGTGTGACCCGTTCGTCGTGCAAATGGAACTTGTTGCACGACACTTTCGTCGGAGTCAGTCCGCGTTCATGAGGAAATCTGCTGCGGACAGCAGGTAGGCCCGCAATTCGTCGCGCGAAGCCTGGTCCACGGTCTGCGCATCGACGGCGGCCAGCATGTGCATCAGCCAGGCATCGCGGGCGGCCTCATCGATCACGAAGGGCGCGTGCCGCTGGCGTAGGCGAGGGTGCCCACGCGTCTCCGAATAGGAGCGCGGCCCACCCCAGTACTGCGCCAGGAAGAGCACGAGATGGTGCTCCGCGGGTGCCAGATCCTCGCCTGCATACATGGGTCGGAGCAGTGGATCATCGGCCACACCGCGATAGAAATCGTGGACCAGGGCCTCGAAGAAGGCCATGCCGCCGACTCGTTCGTACAGCGAGGGTTGCTCGGTGCTCATCGCGGTCCCGGGTTGGTCGGGGGCATGGGACCACTGAAGGGTCGGGCCAGGACGGGCACGCGCACCCCTTCCTTGTCGAAGGCGTTCTTGATGCGTTCGCGCAACTCACGTGTGACCGGCACCTGCTGCTCGGGTGCAGCCTTGGCGATCACCCGGATGAAGACGGCGTCGCCGGACACCGATTCCACGCCCGCGAACTCCGGGCGCCCCAGCAGCATGTCGTCGAAACTGGGATCCTCGTCCATGCCCAGGGCC
>DAHWFQ010000029.1:0-2394 GCA_027324895.1 Actinomycetota bacterium
CACCGACGAGGAACTCGAGCGCGAGATCCTGACCGCGACCAATGCCAAGGTGCTCAAGGTCCTGCATCAGCAGATCACGGACCTCGGCCGCGGCGTGGGTGCGCTGGCAACGGTGTTCAACCCGCAGATGGTGATCCTCGGGGGCTTCCTGCAGTCGCTGTTCAAACTCGACAGTGCGGCGCTGCTCGCCTCGCTCCGCGCGAACAGCCTCCCCTCGTCCCATGAGGGACTCATCGTGCGCAGCAGCCAACTCGGTACGTCAGCCGTCCTCATCGGCGCGGCCGAACTGGCGTGGGCTTCGCTCCTCGAGAGCCCGGCCGGCACCGAGCTCATCCCGCTCGACGCCCAGGGGTGACGAGCCCGGTGCCCGCGATTGCGCGGCCATCCGGCGTGGTGCAGCCCACGCCCCGCTATCGGTAGTTCACGAACTGGGTGGCGAAGTCCAGGTCGGCGCCCTTCACCAGGGCGATGACTGCCTGCAGGTCGTCGCGCGCCTTGGCGGAGACGCGGATCTCCTCGCCCATCACCTGCGTCTTCACGCCCTTCGGGCCCTCGTCCTTGATGAGTTTGTTGATCTTCTTCGCCTGCTCCTGCGTGATGCCCTGCTTGATCTTGCAGGTGATCTTGGAGTCCTTACCGGAGAGCCGCACCTCGCCGGCGTCGATGCACTTCAGGCTGAGCTGGCGCTTGACCACCTTCTCCTTGAACACCTCGAGCGCTGCCTTCACGCGATCCTCGGAGTTGGCCACCAGTTCGATGACGTCATCGCCCCGCCAGTCGATGTCCGCACCGGTGTTCTTGAAGTCGAAGCGCTGCGAGAGTTCCTTCTTGGCCTGGTTGAGCGCGTTGTCGACCTCCATGCGATCGACCTTGCTCACGATGTCGAAACTGCTGTCCGCCATGACTGCTCCTTCACTCGGGGCAAGGATAACGACGGCCAAGGGGGCCGTTCGTGACGCGGAATAGGCTTGGAGGCAGCGGGATCGAGCGCCGCCGAGTCCCGGGCGCTGACGAATTGCGAAGGAGCCCAAGCCATGACACCGGCACTCTTCGAGCCCCTGACCCTTCGCGACACCACGTTCAGGAACCGCATCTGGATCTCCCCCATGTGCCAGTACAGCGCGGAGGACGGGCGCATCGGCGCATGGCACATGGTGCACCTCGGCTCCTTCGCCTCCGGTGGGACCGGCCTCATCGTCGCCGAGGCCACTGCGGTCCTCCCGGAGGGTCGCATCTCGGTGGGCTGCCCAGGGCTCTGGAGTGACGCGCTGGCCGAGTCCTGGCGGCCCGTCGTCGACTTCGTGCATTCGCTCGACACGAGGATCGGCATCCAACTCGCACACGCCGGGCGCAAGGGCTCGCGCCGACTCGACTGGGTCGGCGGCAACGCGCAGCCGGAGGAGGGTGGTTGGCAGGTCGTCGGTCCGAGTGCGAACGCGTACCACGGTTACCCGACTGCGCGGGCCCTGGCGGTCCACGAGATCCAGGCCACCGTGCAGTCGTTCCGGGACGCGGCCCGGCGAGCCGTCGCCGTGGGCTTCGATGTGCTGGAGATCCATGCGGCGCACGGGTACCTGCTGCACCAGTTCCTGAGCCCGCTGAGCAATGAGCGAACCGATGACTACGGGGGGAGCTTCGACAACCGCGTGCGCCTCCTGCTGGAAGTGGTGCAGGCGGTGCGGAGCGAGATGCCCGCTGGCATGCCGCTGTTCGTGCGCATCTCGGCCACGGACTGGGCCGATGGGGGTTGGGACCTCGATCAGTCCATCAAGCTGGCGCACCTCCTGAAGGCCGCGGGAGTGGACCTCATCGATGTGTCCACCGCCGGACTCGTGCACGAGCAGCAGGTGAAGGTGGGGCCCCACTTCCAGGTCCCGTTCGGCACCGCCATCCGCAATGCGGTCGGCATCGCCACCTCGGCGGTCGGTCTCATCACCGATCCGCAACTGGCGAACGAGGTCGTCGAGCGCGGGGAGGCCGATGCCGTGATGATCGCGCGTGCCGCCCTCCGCAACCCACGCTGGCCGTTGTTCGCGGCCGAGAGGCTCGGCCATCGCATCGACCTGCCCCAGCAGCTCATGCGCGCACGGACCATCTGAGCCGTGCGCAATCCCGTCGAATCCCTCGAGGTCCCGCTCGCCGTCGGCGTCGGCGGCGCCCTCGGCTCGCTGGCGCGCTGGGGGCTGGCCACCGTGATCGTGGACCACACGCTGCCGCTGGCCACCTTCATCACGAACATCAGCGGGTGCTTCGCCCTCGGTGTGGTGCTCGTCGTGGGTGAGGTCCTCGGGCATCGACAGGGCCATCACCACCATCGCCAGAAGTGGTGGGTGCGGCTGTGGCGTCCATTCACTGCCACGGGAGTGCTCGGCGGCTTCACCACCTTCTCCACCT
>DAHWFQ010000061.1:0-24554 GCA_027324895.1 Actinomycetota bacterium
GCTGAGGGCCTGGACCAGGTCTTCGTCGAGGCCGGCGCGGACTGGCGCTTCGCCGGTTGCTCCATGTGCCTCGCCATGAACCCGGACAAGGTGGCGCCAGGCAAGCGCGCGGCGTCGACGAGCAATCGCAACTTCGAGGGCCGACAGGGCCCCGGCTCGCGCACTCACCTGGTCTCGCCGCAGGTGGCTGCCGCCACCGCGGTCGTCGGTCGACTTGCCTCACCTGCGGATCTGGAGGGCTGATCCATGGAGAAGTTCACATCGTTCACAGGGGTCGGTGCACCGCTGCGTCGCAGCAACGTGGACACCGACCAGATCGTCCCCGCGGAGTACCTCAAGCGCGTGACGCGCACCGGCTTCGCCGATGGTTGCTTCGCCTCGTGGCGCAAGGACCCGGCGTTCGTGCTGAACCAGCCGGCCTTCGCGCGCGCCCAGGTGCTCGTCGCGGGCCCCGACTTCGGGACCGGCTCATCGCGTGAGCACGCGGTTTGGGCCCTGCAGGACTTCGGTTTCCACGCCGTGATCTCGTCGCGTTTCGCCGACATCTTCCGCGGCAACTCCGCCAAGACCGGACTGGTGACGGCGCTCGTCGAGCAGGACGGCGTGGAGCAGCTGTGGAAGCTCATCGAGGCCAACCCCGGTGTCGACGTCACCGTCGATCTCGAGCACAAGGTGGTGCGGTGCGAAGCCGTCACCATCCCCTTCGAGATCGACGACTACACGCGGTGGCGGCTGATCGAGGGCTTGGACGACATCGGACTTTCGTTGCGTCATGCCGACCGGATCGACGCCTACGAGGCGGCCAGACCGACATTCAAGCCGACGACGTTTGCTCGCGGCTGATCGATTCAGGACGGCATCGTGCCCGGGACCGGCTGGTTCCGGGCACGACGTTTGCAAGGGCGGGCAAGCACTTCTCAGCCACCGGCACGGAATTCCGTTGCGTCTGAAGCGATTTCGACCGGAAAACCGCAGAATCACAGTGATTACAACGACATTTCGGCGTGCCGCATATCCAAAGCACAGCCGCGCGAATAGCGTCTGCCATGTGCCGGTCGGGGAAGACCCGCATACCCATGGGAAGGAAAGGTTCATTAGTGAACAGGGCAGATCTCGTTGAGCAGCTCGCCGCGCAGCTCAACATCAGCAAGAAGGATGCCACTGCGGCCGTGGATGGCATCTTCGACGGCATCGTGACCGCAGTCTCGAAGGGTGACAAGGTCGCCATCAGCGGCTTCGGCATCTTCAAGAAGAACGCACGCAAGGCCCGCGTCGCCCGCAACCCCCGCACCGGGGCCACGGTGAAGGTGGCAGCGACGTCCGTGCCGAAGTTCACGCCGGGCGCCGAGTTCAAGGCCATCGTTGCCGGCAAGAAGAAGGCCGCACCGGCCAAGAAGGCTGCACCCGCGAAGAAGGCTGCACCCGCGAAGAAGGCCGTGGTTGCCAAGAAGGCGGCACCGGTCAAGAAGGCCGTCGTCGCCAAGAAGGCGGCACCGGTCAAGAAGGCCGTCGTCGCCAAGAAGGCCGCACCGGTCAAGAAGGCTGTCGTCGCCAAGAAGGCCGCACCCGTGAAGAAGGCCGCTCCGGCCAAGAAGGCTGCTGCCAAGCGCTAGACGCAATTCCGAATGGGGCGGGCGGGTGTTCACACCCACCCGCCCCATTCGCATTCAGGCGCATGAACGGCAGAATGGGTTCGAGGAGGGCGCGTGGCTGACAGGGAACCGGGAGCGTTTCGCTTCATCAAGGGTGTCGTGCGCCCGTTCATGACGCTCACCACGAAAAGGGACTGGCGCGGAGGTGAGCACATCCCGTCCACGGGAGCCTGCATCCTCGCTCCCAACCACACCTCGGACTTCGACCCCCTGGCCATCGGGCACTTCATCGTCGAACAGGGCCGCATGCCGCACTTCCTGGGCAAGAAGGAGGTGGTCGACATGCCGGTGCTCGGTCGGCTCTTCAAGGCCGCAGGGCAGATCCCGGTCTACCGCGGCACCGCCACCGCGGTGAATGCCTACCGCGATGCCATCGCCGCGCTCGAGCGCGGGGAGTGCATCGGTGTGTATCCCGAGGGCACCGTCACCAGGGACCCGAACCTCTGGCCCATGATGGGCAAGACCGGCACCGCTCGCATGGCCCTCACCACGGGTGCGCCCGTGATCCCCATCGCCCAGTGGGGCGCGCACTTCGTGATCCCGCGCAAGACGTTGGCCTTCCACCTGTTCCCGCGCAAGACCATGCACGTGCATGCCGGGGAGCCCGTGGACCTCGACGACCTTCGCGGTCGTGAACTCACCGCCGAGGTGCTGGACGAGGCGACGGAACGCATCATGATGGCCATCACCATGCTCCTGGCGGAGATCCGTGGTGAGCTGCCACCGGCGGAGCGCTACAACCCACGGCAGCGCGGGCGCGAACAGTCATGACACGCATTGCCATCATGGGTGGTGGCTCATGGGGTACGGCGTTCGCGCAGGTGCTCAGCGATGCCGGCAGCGACGTCGTCATGTGGGCGCGAGATGCCGTCATCGTGGAGTCGATCAACGCCCGTCGGGAGAATCCCATCTACCACCCGGGCGTCCTGCTCCCGCGCTCACTGAAGGCGGTGAAGCGCCCGACACAGGCCTTGAAGGGGGCCGATCTCGTGGTGCTTGCCGTGCCCGCGCAGACCGTGCGCGCGTCGCTCGAGGAGTGGGGTTCGGACATCCCGCGCAACGCCATCGTGCTCTCTCTCGCCAAGGGCATCGAGATCGGGACCGATCTGCGGATCTCGCAGATCATCCATCGTGTCTGCGATGTGGAACCGGAGCGGATCGGCGTCCTGAGCGGCCCCAACCTGGCCGGCGAGATCATCCTGCGCGAGCCGGCTGCCACCACCGTCGCCTGCCCCGATGAGGAGAATGCGAAGCGGTTGCAGGCGTTGTGCACCTCGAAGTACTTCCGCGCCTTCTACACGACGGATCTCATCGGCGTGGAGATCGCCGGCGCGACCAAGAACGTCATCGCCCTCGCCAGTGGCATTGTCGCCGGTCTGGAACTCGGCGAGAACGCGCAGGCGGCCATCGCCACGCGTGGCCTCTCCGAGATGTCGAAGCTGGGCACCGCGCTCGGCGGCGACCCCATCACCTTCCTTGGACTTGCGGGAGTCGGTGACCTCGTCGCCACCTGCGCCTCGCCGCTCTCGCGGAACCGCACGTTCGGCGTGCAGTTGGGCAAGGGCCGCACGGTGGATGACGTCATCAGCACATCACGCCTCACCTGCGAGGCCGTGAAGTCGTGCAAGCCGATCACCGAACTGGCCCGTGCGCATGAGGTCGAGATGCCGATTTCGGAATTGGTCACCCAAGTGGTGCACAACAACCTGCCGGCGCGGGACCTCGTCCGCCGCTTCATGTCCGACGACGCTGACGGCGGCGCCGAGCAGTCGGCTCGCGGACTCATCGCGCTGGCGCGTGCGCGCCTGGCTGCGCGACGTGCCAAACGCGACGAGCAGTAGCCCTCAGAGCAGGCTGTTGAGGCCGCGCAGCAGGTCGTCCCACAGGTCATCGACGTCCTCGAGCCCGACCGACAGGCGAACCAGGCCCGCGGGCACGTCGGGCGATTCCGCTGCCCAGCGCGCGCGTCGCTCGATGGTGGACTCGACGCCCCCCAGGCTCGTCGCATGGACCCAGAGCGAGAGGCCATCGCACATGCGCTCCACCGCCTCGGCACTGCCGATGCACTCGATGACGACGATCGCCGACGGCCCCGACGCCTGTTGCGCATGCGTGACGTGTCCGGGGTCGTCTTCCAGACCGGGGTAGCGCACGCGCGTGACCGCTTGGTGCCGGGTCAGGCGCTGCGCGAGGTCCATCGCGGAGGCCTCCGCTCGGTCGAGTCGGATGGGGAGCGTGCGCAGGCCGCGCAACGCGAGCGTGGTCTCCAGCACCCCGGGGGCCGCGCCCAGCAGCACGCGTCGCTCCGCGAGGGCGGCGTGCAGTTCCCGCGTCGCCGCCACGAGCACGCCGAGCAGGGCGTCGCTGTGCCCGGAGATGTACTTCGTGGCCGAGTGCATGGCGATGTCCGCGCCCAACTCCAGCGGGCGCTGGCGCATGGGCGTGGCGAAGGTGTTGTCGACGGCGACGACGGCGCCCTGAGCCTTGGCCGCGGCCACCGCCGCGCGGATGTCGCACACCTCCAGCAGCGGGTTCGTCGGAGACTCCAGCCACAGCAGCGAGGCGCCGACGGCGGCATTGGCGAGCGCGCTGGCGTCGTCCATGGCGACGCGGCGAACCTGGAAGCGTCCGTGCGCCTCCAACTCCGAGACGCGTTTCATGGTGCCGCTGTAGGCGTGGAGCGGGGCCACGACCACCGACCCGGTGGGCACCATGTCGAAGACGGCGTTGAGGGCGGCGATGCCCGACGCGAAGGCAAGCGCGTGCCCGCCCTCCAGTGCACCCATAGCGGCCTCGAAGGCCGCTGACGAGGGGTTGCCGTCGCGGACGTAGCCGTACAGGCCGTTGGCATGGAAGGTGGAGGAAAGGTGGATCGGCACGTTCATCGGTGCCCCGGGTTCGGCCTTCGGTCGGCCCGCAGTGATGGCGGTGGTGTACAGGTCGCGGCGCATGGATCAAGAGTACGTGGCGCTAATCTCGACCCGTGGCCAAGATCAGCGTCGCCCTTGTGTTCGGTGGCCGTTCCAGCGAACACGCCATCTCCTGCGTGACGGCGGGGAACGTCATGGCGTCCATCGACCTCGACAAGTACGACGTGATCCCGATCGGCATCACGACCGCGGGCCAGTGGCTGCTGCAGAGCGGCCGCGAGCAATTGGCCATCACCGATGGCCAGCTGCCCGAGGTCACGGCGGGTCGCGAGGTCACCCCTTCGTGCGTGCCCGGTGCCGCGCTCACCGTGGGTGATCGCTCACCTGTGCCGGAGGTGGATGTCGTGTTCCCCCTGCTGCACGGACCCTGGGGCGAGGACGGCACCATCCAGGGCCTGCTCGAGTTGGCCTCACTGCCATACGTCGGCTCCGGGGTCTACGCCTCGGCGGCCTCCATGGACAAGGTGCACATGAAGGCCGCGTTCCGCGCCGCGGGCCTCACCGTGGGCGCCTACGAGACGGTCACGCAACGGCAGTGGAAGGAAGACCCCGCGGCCGTGCTGGCCCGTCTGCGCCGACTGCAGATGCCACTGTTCGTGAAACCGGCGCGCGCAGGGTCGAGTATCGGCATCACCAAGGTCGACGAGGCCGGCGACCTCGTGCGGGCGATCGAGTTCGCCCAGGTGCACGATCCCAAGGTCATCGTCGAAGAGGGCATCGAGGATGCCCGCGAGATCGAGTGCGCGGTGCTCGTGCAACGCGACGGCCTGCCGCACGCCTCCGTGCTCGGGGAGATCCGCGTGCACCCGGATCACGACTTCTACGACTTCGAGGCGAAGTACATCGAGGACGGCGCCGACCTGGTGGTCCCGGCCGAGCTCGACGAGGTGACGACTGCGCGCGTCCGTGCCCTCGCGATTGCTGCCTTCGAGGCCCTCGACTGCGAGGGACTCGCGCGCGTCGACTTCTTCGTCCGCCACAGCGGCGAGGTGGTCATCAACGAGGTCAACACCATGCCCGGCTTCACGCCTATCTCGATGTTCCCACGGTTGTGGGCGGCGACCGGCGTGGCCTATCGCGATCTCATCGACATCCTCATCACGGATGCGCTCCGTCGAGGCACGGGCCTGCGCTGACGCATGAACGAGTTCCAACTCATCGGGGCGATCACCCGGGGCCTGGCGCAGGGCGCGGACGTCCTGCTCGGACCCGGTGATGATGCTGCGCAGTTGCGCGTTCGCTCTGGTTCGGTGCTCGCCTCCACTGACATCCTGGTCGAGGGCGTCCACTTCCGCAGCAGCTGGACGAGCCCCTATGCGCTCGGTCGCCGCGCGGCAGCCCAGAACTTCGCGGACATCACCGCCATGGGGGCCCAGCCCACCGCCCTGCTCGTCGCCGTGGCGGCACCCCGGGGGACGTCGGAGTCCTGGTTCACCGAATTGGCGCGCGGGCTGCAGGACGAGTGCGATCTCGTGGGTGCCAGTGTCATCGGCGGCGACCTGTCAGCGGGCGGGGCCCTCGTCGTCTCCGTCGCGGTTCTCGGTGATGCTGGCGACGGCGAACCCGTGACCCGTGGCGGAGCACGCGTCGGCGACCTGGTCGCGGTCGCTGGGCGCCTGGGCTGGTCCGCCACCGGACTCGCGGCACTCTCCCAGGGCATCGAGGTCGATCCCGTGCTCTTGGCGGCCTATCGCGCGCCGGAGCCCCCGTACACGGCTGGGCCGCGGGCCCGGGCAGCCGGGGCCACGGCCATGATCGACGTGAGCGACGGCCTGCTCGCCGACGCCGGCCACATCGCGGACGCGTCCGGGGTGACCATCGCCATCGAGGGCGCCCTGCTGGTGCCCGATGACGAGGTCGTGCGCGGTTCGGCGGCGCTTGGCGTCGACCCCCTCGAAGCGGTGCTCACTGGTGGAGAGGACCACTCGATCCTCGCCACCTTCCCGGTGCGCGCCGACGATCCGACGTCGCCGCAGGTACCGGTGCCCTTCCGGATCATCGGCCGTGTAGGGGCGCGCGGAGAGCACGCGGTGCTGCTCGACGGTGCCCCGCACTCCGGCAGACAAGGACATGATCACTTTGGCTGAACGACTGCCCCGCATCCTCACCATCGCCGGCTCCGACAGCGGCGGCGGCGCCGGGATCCAGGCCGACCTCAAGACCATGCTCGCCCTGCGCACCCATGGCATGAGCGTCATCACGGCCATCACCGAGCAGAACAGCGTCGGCGTGCAGGGCGTGTGGCCGCTCCCCGTGGAAGCGGTGCGTGCGCAGTTCCGCAGCGTCGTCGACGACATCGGGGTGGACGCCGTGAAGACCGGCATGCTCGGCACACCCGAACTGGTGGCGGCGGTGGCCGACCTGCTGGACGGTCTGACCGCGCCGATCGTCGTCGATCCCGTGGGGGTGAGCAAGCACGGGGACTCCCTGCTGGCGGCGGACGCCGTCGCCGCCGTACGGGCGCTCATGGTGCCCCGCGCCACCGTGCTCACGCCCAACCTGCCCGAGGTGGAGATGCTCACCGGACTGCTCCCGGTCGACGAGGCCTCGATGCGCCGGGCCGGGGAGGCCCTGCTCGAGTTGGGCGCGCAGTGGGTGCTGGTGAAGGGGGGCCACCTCCCGGGTGAGGCGGTGGACGTCCTCGTCGGACCCGGGCACGTCGAGTCGCTGCATGCCGCGCGCTACGACAACCGGCACACCCACGGCACCGGTTGCACCACGGCCTCGGCCATCGCAGCCCACCTGGGGCTGGGGCTCGACGTCCCTGCGGCGGTCCGTGCGGCCAAGGCCTATGTGACGGGGGCCATCCGTCATGGATTCGCCCTGGGGGAGGGGATCGGTCCGGTTGACCACGGGTGGGGGATCACCGCCGAATCGGCGATTTGAGCCGACTGGCCGCTCTCCCGTAGTCTTAGCCCTCGCGCCTCCGGCGCCATTTCCAATGATCCAAGGAGTTCAACGTGGCTGCTCACTGCGACGTTTGTGGCAAGGGCCCCCTGTACGGGCACTCGATCAGCCATTCGCACATCCGTACCAAGCGTCGTTGGACGCCGAACATCCAGCGTGTCCGTGCCATCGTGAACGGCTCGCCCAAGCGCGTGAATGTCTGCGTGTCGTGCCTCAAGGCCGGCAAGGTCAACCGCGCCGCGTAACACCGCCCCGTTCTCCCAGTGCCGTCCGGCCAGCCGGGCGGCACTGCTGTTTGTGCCTCGCCGTGGTGTCCGGCGCGGCTGTCCTCCCGCCCGATTAGGGTTCCCACCGGAGGCGGTGCGCAATGGTGGCGATGGGCGACAGGCTGCCGCCGGTCATCGGCGAGAAGTCGGCTCGGTTGTTGCAGGCGACCCTCGGGATGACCACCGTCGGCGACCTCCTGCTCCACGCGCCGCGGCGCTACGCCAGCAGGGGCGAGCGCACGGATCTGTCCCGCCTGCAAGCGGATGTCGACGTGACGGTGGTCGCCGAGGTCAAGTCGGCCACGGTCCGACCCATGCGGCAGCGCCGGGGCAGCATCCTTGATGTCGTCGTGAGCGACGGCCGCTCGGACCTGCACCTCACCTTCTTCAATCAGAAGTGGCGGGAGGCGCTCATGACCCCGGGCCGCTGGGGCATGTTCAGCGGCCGCGTCTCGGTGTTTCGCCACCAGTACCAGCTCACCCACCCCGAGTGCGTGTTGCTCAGTGATGACGAGGGCGCGGTCGACCCGGAAGCCGCCGAGGCGTTCGCCAACGCGCTCATCCCCATCTACCCGGCGACCGCCAAGCTGCCGTCATGGCGGATCGCCAAGACCATCGGCTTCGTGCTCGGCATGCTGGATCCGGTGCCCGAGATCATCCCCGACGCCACTCGCGCCGACCACGCGCTGCTGGGGATCGACGACGCCCTCCATCAGCTCCATCTCCCGCAGTCCGAGGGGGAGTGGAAGGCGGCGGCGCGCCGCCTGGCCTGGGACGAGGCCTTCCTCCTGCTCGCGGTCATGCGGCGACGTCGCCGCATCGCTGCCACCCAGCAGGCGCAGCCCCGCATCCCCAACGGCGATCTGCGCGCTCGCTTCGATGCGCGGCTGCCGTTCACACTCACCGATGGCCAGCTGGCAGTGGGTGCCGAGATCGCGCACGATCTGGCGCAGGCCCACCCCATGCGGCGGCTGCTCCAGGGTGAGGTGGGCTCCGGCAAGACCGTGGTCGCGGTGCGCGCCATGCTCGATGTGGTGGACGCAGGCGGCCAGTGCGTGCTGCTGGCGCCGACCGAGGTGCTCGCGCAGCAGCACTTCGCGACGCTCAGCTCGCTGCTGGGCTCGCTCGGTCGCAGGGGAGCGTTGGACGGCGACGAACGGGGCACCGAGCTGGTGCTGCTCACCGGTTCTTCGTCCGCGGGCCAGCGCCGCGCCGCCGAGTCGGCCATGCTGAGCGGGAGCGCGGGCATCGTCATCGGGACCCACGCGCTCCTCGAGAACCGCGTGCAGTTCCGCGACCTTGCCCTCGTCGTCATCGACGAGCAGCACCGCTTCGGCGTGGAGCAGCGCGCCGTCATCGCCGCCAAGGCAGTGGGCGCGAGTGAGCCCCACGTGCTCGTCATGACTGCCACGCCCATTCCGCGAACCGCCACCTTCACGGTGTTCGGCGACCTCGACATCTCCACCTTGCACGAACTGCCGGCAGGTCGTGCGCCCATCGCCAGTCACGTGGTGGCCGCCGACCGGCCTCGTTTCGAGGCGCGCATGTGGGAACGCGTGCGCGAGGAGGTGGCGAAGGGTCATCAGGCGTACGTCGTCTGCCCGCGCATCGAGGCCAAGGACGGCAAGGACGAATCCCAGCCGCTGGCATCCGCGCTGGAGGTCGCGGAACGGCTGCGCCATGAGGAGTTGCAGGGCCTGAGCATCGGCCTGCTGCACGGCCGTATGCCGCCGGACGACAAGGCCCAGGCCATGGCGCGCTTCGCGCTGCGCGGCGCCGACGGATACGACGTGCTGGTCGCGACCACCGTCATCGAGGTCGGGGTTGACGTGCCCAACGCGTCGACCATGGTGGTGCTCGACGCGGACCGCTTCGGCATCTCCCAACTGCACCAGCTGCGCGGTCGGGTCGGTCGCGGAAGCGTGCCCGGCCTGTGCTTCCTCCAGACCCGTCAGCCCTCCGACGCACCCGCCGTGCAGCGACTGGTGGAGGTGGCGGGCACCAATGACGGCTTCGAACTGGCGCAGCTCGACCTAGTGCAGCGCGGCGAGGGGGACATGCTGGGCACCTTGCAGAGCGGGGGCAAGTCCGGCTTCCGCATCCTCTCGGTGCTGCGGGACCTCGAACTCATCCAGGAGGCATCAGCCGCGGTCGACCAGGTGTTCAGCGCCGACCCGGAACTCGTGACCCACCCCGAGTTGGCGGCTGCCATCGCGCTGCGGGAGCGCGAAGCGCAGGAGCAGTACGTGGACACCGCATGACGAGGATCATCAGCGGGATCGCCAAGGGCCGCACGCTCAAGGTCCCGGAGAAGGTGACGCGCCCCACCTCGGACCGCATCCGGGAGGCGGTGTTCTCGTCCCTGGAGCACCGGCTCGGCACCTGGCATGGGCGCTGTGTCTACGACCTCTTCGCCGGTTCGGGAGCCTTCGCGCTGGAGGCCATGTCGCGTGGGGCCGCCCATGCCGTGGCCGTCGAGCGCGACAAGCGAGCCGCAGAGGCCATCCGGGCCAACGCTGCCAGCACCGGCCTGGCGCTCGAGGTGATGGCGGTCGACGTCGCGCAGTTCGTTGCCCGTGCCCCTGCACCGCCGCCGGATCTGGTGTTCGCAGATCCCCCCTATGAGCTCGCGGCCGATGCGCTCGCGGCCATCCTGGGCCAGCTACTGCGGCAACTGCCCGGTCGCGAGGTCCTGCTCGTGGTCGAACGCCCTACCCGGGACAAGGCCTCACCGCTGCCGCCCGGGCTGCAGGACATCGACGTGCGGGTCATCGGTGACACCACGATTACCTATGCCCGTTGGTACGGTTAGCCGCATGACTGAATCGCGGGTGCTCCGTGCGCTCTGCCCGGGATCCTTCGATCCAGTGACGAACGGCCACATCGACGTCTTCGAACGTGCGGCCAAGCAGTTCGACGAGGTCACCGCTGCGGTGTTCGTGAACACCTCCAAGGCGAGCATGTTCTCCGTGGACGAGCGCATGCACCTGCTGCGCGAGGCCACCGCCCACATCCCCAACCTCAAGGTCGACTCCTTCCACGGCCTGGTCGTCGACTTCTGCAAGGCGCATGACGTCCACGTCATCGTGAAGGGCCTGCGGGCGGTCACCGACTTCGACTACGAATTGCAGATGGCGCAGGCGAACTACGGCCTGGCCGAGGTCGAGACCATGTTCATCTCCACCAACCCCACCTTCGGATACGTGTCTTCGAGCCTGGTCAAGGAGATCGCCCGCCACGGCGGGGACATCTCCGGCTGGGTGCCTCCGGTCGTCCGAACTGCCATCCACGCACGCGTTGTCGAAGGGCAATACCTATGACCGTCCGCGACATCCTGCAGAAGATGCAGGAGATCCTCGAAGCCGCCAAGGCCATGCCGCTCTCGCAGTCGGTACTCGTGAATCGGGCCGAGTTGCTCGAGCTCATCGAGTTGCTGGCCGCCTCGCTGCCCGCCGAGTTCGACGAGGCGCGCAACATCATGGCCGGCCGCGAGGCTGTGCTCGCCGAGGCAGAGCGTGAGGCCGAGCGGATCCGCGAACACGCGCGGGCCGACAGCGCGGTGCTCGTCTCGGAGCAGGAGATCTACCGGCGGGCGCTGCAGGACGCGGACAACGAGCGGGACACCGCAGCCGAGGATGTGGCACGGATGCGACGCGAGACCGACGACTACGTCGACGCCAAACTGGCGGCCTTCGAGGCGGTGCTCTCCAAGACCCTCGATGCTGTTGCGGCCGGGCGCAACAAGTTGCACGTGCGCATCCAGGGCGACAACTACGTGGACGAGGAGCACCCCGAGCCGGGTTCCTTCTTCGCCGACTGGCAGGAACCCGACGTCCGCTAGCCCAGGCGCCTCTGGCCCTGGCCGAACCTCCGGTTCGCCAAAGCACTCGCTCCTCAGGTGTGGCCGCCCAAGCGGCCAACCTTCGTCGCTCGCTGGCCTTGGCCGAACCTCCGGTTCGCCAAAGCACTCGCTCCTCAGGTACTCTCCCGACGTTCACCTTTGGGAGATCTCCGTGGATTCACGCTCGCCCCTCGTGTTCGACACGCTCGAACTCGGTCGGCGCGGCGGCGCCATGGTCCCGATCGACCGCGAGATCCCCGCGCCCGCGGGACTCTCGACCGAGGTGATCGGGGTTCCCGAAGGCAGCGGCCTCAACGTTCTCGGACGGCTGGAGTCGGTGGTGGAGGGCGTCCTCGCCACTGTTGTGGTCTCGACCATCGCCCTGGGTGAATGCTCAAGGTGTCTGGATCCGGTGCACGTGCCGGTGACGGTCGAGCTTCAAGAGTTGTACGAGTACGACGACCCGGAGATGCGACCCTCGGGGGATGGGGAGTCGGATCTCTACCGGCTCGAGGGCGACTACCTCGATCTCGAACCGGCGCTGCGTGACGCGGTGGTGCTTGCACTGCCACGCGCGCCGCTGTGTGACGAGGACTGCCTCGGTCTGTGCCCGCAATGCGGCGTGCGGATGGATGCGGACCCCGCCCACACGCACCAACAACTCGACCCACGTTGGTCGGCCCTCTCGGGCCTGCTCGACGAACCGAAAGAAGGCTGACTGCAATGGCAGTTCCGAAGCGAAAAATGTCGCGCTCGAATACGCGCCATCGTCGTTCCGCTTGGAAGGCGGGCAAGGTCACGCTCGTCGCTTGCGACCGTTGCCGCGCACCGAAGCTTCCGCACACCGCTTGCGGCACCTGCGGCACGTACGCCAAGCGCCAGGTTCTCGACGTCTGAGCATCATGCAGCCGATCACAAGGCAGCCGAGTGAAGGCCTCCTCGAGCGCTTGGGGATCGAGCTCGACGCGGATCTGCTCGAACGCGCCCTGACCCACCGCTCGTACGCGTACGAGCACGGGGGACTTCCCACCAATGAACGGCTGGAGTTCCTCGGCGATTCGGTGCTTGGCCTCGTCGTGACCGATTCCCTGTATCGGACCTTCCCCGACCTCCCCGAGGGACAGCTCGCGAAGTTGCGGGCTGCCGTCGTGAACGCCCGCACCCTCGCCACCATCGGGCGCGAGCTGGGCATCGGGCCCGCACTGCGGCTGGGACGCGGCGAGGAGACCACCGGGGGCCGCGACAAGGCCTCGATCCTCGCTGACACCGTCGAAGCGCTCATCGGAGCGGTCTTCGAGCAGCACGGCATCGAGGTTGCAGCCACCACGGTGCACCGGCTGGTCGATGTGCACGTCGCCTCCTCGGCGACGCTGGGAGCCGCACTCGACTGGAAGACCAGCCTGCAGGAGCTCACCGCCTCGTTCGGCCTCGGTGTCCCGCTGTACGTCGTCACCGAGGACGGCCCCGACCACGCCAAGACCTTCGAGGCGCAGGTGGCGCTCGGCGAGGAGCTGCTGGGCCACGGCACGGGGCGCAGCAAGAAGACGGCGGAGCAGGCGGCAGCGGCCACCGCCTACGAGGAATTGCACTCGCGCCATGTCGTGAGCGAGCAGGAGCAGCCGCACTGACCGGGCTCCACGAGCGGCCCCGGGCGCCCGGCGGTTTGGCGAATCCACTCGAAACTGATTACGATTCGCGGGCTCACAACGAATTGTTCGTGCCCCGCCCTCATCGTCTAGGGGCCTAGGACGCCGCCCTTTCACGGCGGTAGCACGGGTTCGAATCCCGTTGGGGGTACTACTCCAGCAATGGAGCAGCCTTGGGACGCCTGGCGTCCAGCAAGGCCCGGTAGCGCAGTTGGTTAGCGCGCCGCCCTGTCACGGCGGAGGTCGCGGGTTCAAGTCCCGTCCGGGTCGCGTAAGCGCCGATTCGCTTTGCGGGTCGGCGCTTTTGCTTCCCCCCGCGGGCGTCCAGTTGCTGGTGCGAGGGTTCCGCGGGTAGGCACCGTATGCAAGGCTTGGCGGGCTCACGAGAAGGTGGTTGTCCGTGGACGCTGCCGGGCGACCTGCCCGCAACCGGACCATGGACGGAATTGCGAGATCTTGCTCATGACTGAGGGATGGATGCACGACACCGCGGTGATCGTGACCGGCGGCCGACCGGAGAGCCGGTTCGTCGACCGGGAGCTGTCCTGGCTGCACTTCAACACGCGCGTGCTCGAACTCGCCGAGGATCCCGATCTGCCGCTGCTCGAGCGCGTGAAGTTCCTCGGCATCGTCACCAGCAACCTCGATGAGTTCTTCATGGTGCGCGTCGCGGGCCTGAAGCGGCGCATCGCGGCCGGCATCGCCACCCGCTCCGCCACCGGCGCCCTGCCCCGGGAGACGCACGCCGCCGTGCTCGCGACCACACGCAAGTTGATCGAATGCCAGACCCACTGCTTCCTGGAGCAGGTCCTCCCGGACCTGCGCGACCAGGGCATCCACATCGCCCGCTGGCGCGACCTCACGGAGTTGCAGCAGCGGCCGCTCACCGAGTTGTTCCACGCCAAGGTCTTCCCCGTGCTCACTCCGCTGGCAGTGGACCCCTCACATCCCTTCCCGTACATCTCCGGCCTCTCGCTGAACCTGGCGGTGGTCGTGCACAACCCGCTCAGTGGTGCCCGGCTGTTCGCGCGGGTGAAGGTGCCGCCGTCACTGGACCGCTTCGTGCCCATCACGCCCGGCGCCAGCGTCTTCGTGCCACTCGAGGACATCATCGCCGCGCACCTCGACACCCTGTTCCCGGGCATGGTGCTCGAGAGTTACAACTTCTTCCGCGTCACCCGCAACGAGGACGTCGAGGTGGAGGAGGACGACGCCGAGAACCTGCTCACCGCGATGGAGAAGGAGCTCCTGCGTCGCCGCTTCGGCCCACCGGTCCGGCTGGAGGTGGAGGACTCCATCAACCCCTCGCTCCTGGCGACGCTCGTCGAGGAACTCGATGTGACGCCTGCCGAGGTGTTCTTCGTGCCCTGGCCCCTGGACCTCCGCGGGCTCAATGTCATCGCCGAGCTCCCGCGTGAGGACCTCCTGCTGCCCGCGTTCGTGCCGAAGACCGCCGCCGGCCTGGTCACCGTGGAGACCTCGTCGGCACCCAACGTCATGGAGGCCATGCGCAAGGGCGATGTGCTCCTGCACCACCCCTACGACTCCTTCTCCACCTCCGTGCAGCTGTTCCTGCAGCAGGCCGCCGCCGATCCCCAGGTGCTCGCCATCAAGCAGACGCTGTACCGGACGTCCGGCGACTCGCCCATCGTGCAGGCGCTCATCGAAGCCGCAGACCAGGGCAAGCAGGTCCTGGCCCTGGTGGAGATCAAGGCCCGCTTCGACGAGGAGGCCAACATCGAGTGGGCGCGACAACTGGAGCAGGCCGGCGTCCACGTCGTGTACGGCGTGCTCGGCCTGAAGACGCATGCCAAGCTGTCACTCGTCGTCCGGGACGACGGTGATCGCCTGCGCCGATACGTGCACACGGGAACCGGCAACTACCACCCCAAGACCGCGCGCTACTACGAGGACATCGGCCTGCTCACGACGGACACGGCGATCGGTGACGACGTGGCGCAGCTGTTCAACCAGCTCTCGGGCTTCGGCATCACCACCAACTACAAGAAGCTGATCGTGGCGCCCCAGTTCCTGCGCAACGCGCTCATCGAGCGCATCAACCGCGAGATCGAGCACCACCGGGCCGGACGACCGGCGAAGATCACCTTCAAGTGCAACTCCATCGTCGACGAGGCCATCATCGACGCCCTGTACGACGCGTCTCGCGCGGGCGTGCCCATCGACATCATCGTCCGCGGCATCTGCGCCATCAGGCCCGGTGTGCCCAACCAATCGGAGACCATCCGCGTGCGCTCGCTACTCGGGCGGTTCCTGGAGCACAGCCGCATCTACGCCTTCCTCAACGATGGCCACGACGACGTCCTCATCGGCTCGGCGGACCTCATGCACCGCAACCTCGACCGCCGGGTGGAGAGCCTGGTGCCGATTGAGATCCCAGCGCACGTCGAGCGCATCAAGGAACTGCTCGAGTTCGGCGCTGCGGACACCACGGCCTCCTGGCGCATGGACAGCAACGGCAACTGGAAGCGGGTGAAGCGGGACGGTAGCGGCCTACCCCTCGCGGATTACCAGGAGACGCTGGTGGCCCGGAACCGCGGCAAGGCGATGAAGGCGGAGTGAGCATGGCGATCCCCGAAGCCGCAGGCGCGCCGCGCATCTTCGCCGCCGGTGTGGTGGCACTGCGGGGGGCGGGCAAGCGCACCGAGGTGCTCGTCATCCACCGGGAGGATCGCAACGACTGGTCTTTGCCCAAGGGCAAGGTGGACCCGGGGGAGCGGCTCGCCGCGACCGCGGTGCGGGAGACCCGTGAGGAGACCGGCATCGACGTGGTGCTCGGCGTGCCGCTGCAGACCATCCGCTACAACCTGTTCGACCCCGCGCAGCCGCTGCTCCAGTCGCGCAAGTCCGTGAACTACTGGCTGGCCCGTCCACTGGACCCTGCCATCGCAGCGGGCGACGTCGACGTGCCCGAGCACTGGCAGGCAGGTCACGAGGTCGCCGAAGTGCGGTGGGTGCGCGTCTCGAGGCTCGCGGGACTGCTCACCTACCCGCACGACCTCGACGTCGTCCAGGACGCGCTCGATGCGCCATCGCACACCACGCCCTTCGTCCTCCTGCGGCATGCCCAGGCCGAGAAGCGCCCCGACTTCCGTGCCCGCGTGGGTGACGCCGTCCCGGATGCCGAGCGTCCACTCACGGCGACCGGCCAGCACCAGGCGCAGGCGTTGGCCGGCGTGCTCGCCGCCTACGGGATCGTCGAAGTCTGCTCATCGAGTGCTGCGCGCTGCATGCAGACGGTGACGCCCTACGCGGAATCCCTGGGGCGTGGCGTGGACGCCATCGCCTCCATCACCGAGGAGGCGTTCGAGGAACGCCCGAAGCGGGGAGTGCGCGAGGTGCTCGACCTGCTGGAGCAGCCTCGACCGTCGGTCGTCTGCATCCACCGCCCCACCAAGCGGCGCTTGGTGCGTGAGATCGGGCGCCTGGTGGATCAGGAGGTGAGCCTCGCGCTCTCGCCCGCGGAGTACCTCGTGTTCCACCGCAGCCAGCGCCTGCGCGAGGACGGCACGACACGGCGCATGGCGCTCGGCAGCGGCACCAGGATCGAGTACGGCCTCCACCACTGAGTGGTGAAGGCCGTTGTGCGCTCGGATTGGCCCGGCAGGGGCGTCCACGGGTCAGGGGGTGAGGGACACACCCTTGCCGATGGTGACGATGCCGCTCTCGGACACCGAGAAGCGCTGGCGGTCGGTGTCGGCATTGATGCCGATCTTCTCGCCGGCGGGGACGACGACGTTCTTGTCGAGGATGGCGCGGCGGATGACGGCCCCGCGACCGATGCGAACGCCCGGCATGAGGATCGAGTCCTCGATGTAGGCGCCCTCACTCACGTGGACGTCGTGGGACAGCACCGAACCGCGCACATGCGCGCCCGCCACGATCGAGCCTGCGCCGATGATCGTCTCGTGCGCAGTGCCACCTTCGACGAACTTCGCCGGCGGCAGCGGGACCTGGGCGGTGAGGATCGGCCACTTGTCGTTGTACAGGTTGAAGACGGGATGCACGGACACCAGGTCCATGTGTGCTTCGTGGTAGGCCTCGATGGTGCCCACGTCACGCCAGTAGCCGCGGTCGCGATCGGTGGCACCGGGCACCACGTTGTTCGCGAAGTCGTACACGAAGGCGGCCCCATCCGAGGTGAGCGAGGGGATGATGTTGCCGCCCATGTCGTGCATCGAGCTGTCGTCTGCGGCATCGGCGTGCAGGACATCGATGAGCGCATCCGTGGTGAACACGTAGTTGCCCATCGACACGTAGGCCTCGTCGGGAGAGCCGGGCACGGCCGGCGGGTTCTTCGGCTTCTCCAGGAAGCGCGTGATCTTCACGCCGTCGTCCGCTGCCTCGATGACACCGAACTGGTGGGCCTCCGAGCGGGCCTGGCGGATGCCTGCGACGGTCACTGCGGCACCGGAATCGATGTGCTGCGCCACCATCTGTGCGGGGTCCATGCGGTAGACGTGGTCAGCACCGAACACGACCACGTAGTCCGGCTTGTCGTCCTGGATCAGGTTCAGCGACTGGAAGATGGCATCCGCGGAACCCGTGTACCAGCGCGGCCCGAGGCGCTGCTGCGCCGGCACAGGGGCCACGAAGTCACCGAACATCGAAGACTGGCGCCAGGCGGTGGCGATGTGGCGGTCCAGCGAATGCGACTTGTACTGGGTGAGGACGGCAAGTCGTCGGTAGCCGGCATTCGTGAGGTTCGAGAGCACGAAATCGATGAGCCGGTAGGCGCCGCCGAATGGAACCGCTGGCTTGGCGCGGTCCGCCGTCAATGGCATGAGGCGCTTGCCCTCACCACCTGCCAGCACGATTCCCAGAACTCGTGGGCTGCCCCCCATGGTGTCTCCCTTCGGAGTGGTGAGCCAAACCCTATGCCGTGGAGTTGGGCGCGCCTAGGCTTCGTTTCGTGAAAGTTGCTGTCGCTACGCGTGAATGGCCGCCCGAGGTCTACGGCGGTGCTGGGGTGCACGTCACGGAGCTGGTGAAGGCGCTGCGGCACTTCATCAGCGTCGACGTCTACTGCATGGGCGCGCCTCGGGAGGATGCCGCGGCCTTTCCGTTGCTCGGCCCCGACAGCATGAACACCTCGCTCAAGGTCGTTGCCGCCGACGTGCAGATGGCGGCGGCCATCGAGGCATCCGATGCGGATCTCGTGCATTCGCACACTTGGTACGCGAACCTCGCGGGCAAGATGGCGGCCGCCACCAAGGGCATCCCGCACATCATGTCGTCGCATTCGCTCGAACCGCACCGGCCCTGGAAAGCAGAGCAACTGGGCGGCGGGTACGCGGTCTCCTCGTGGGCGGAGCGCACCTCATACCGTTCCGCCGACGCCATCATCGCGGTGTCACACGGCATGCGCGTGGACGTGCTCGACGCCTATCCCTTCGTGCCGCCGGAGCGCGTGCACGTCGTGCACAACGGTGTTGACACCACGGTGTGGAAGCCCACGCGCGATGAGGAGGCGCTGCGGCGCATGGGCATCGATCCCACGCGTCCCTATGTGCTGTTCGTCGGACGCATCACGCGGCAGAAGGGGTTGGTGCACCTGCTTGCCGCTGCGCATCACTTCCCGATGGGCGTGCAGATCGTGCTGGCCGCATCGAGCCCAGACGAGCCGGGCATCGGCGCGGAGGTCTCGAACGGCATCGCCGAGCTGGCGGTCAAGCGGCCAGGTGATGTGATCTGGCTGAACACGAATGTGGCGAAGCAGGATGTCATCGTGCTGCAGACGCATGCCACGCTCTTCATGTGCCCCTCCGTGTACGAGCCACTCGGCATCGTGAACCTGGAGGCCATGGCGTGCGGCACGGCTGTGGTCGCGAGCGCCGTGGGGGGCATCCCCGAGGTCGTCGTCGAGGGCCACACCGGCCTGCTCGTCGACTGGACCCCGGGCGATCCGGTGGACTTCCAGCGTCGTTTCGCCGCAGCAGTCACATCGCTCGTCGAGGAGCCGGCCCGTGCCGACCAGATGGGCAGGCATGGACGCGACCGTGCCGTCAATGATTTCGGCTGGGATGCAATTGCCCGGCGAACCATTGACGTGTATCGGTCGGTCCTGAGTTGAGCAGTGCGCAACAACGTAAGCCCCTGATCGGCTACGGCCTGTACCTGGTGGCCGCCGCCCTGTTCGGGTTCAACGGCACGGTGTCGAAGACGCTGCTCGCCACCGGCATCTCGGCGGCACGGCTGTCACAGTTGCGCGCCACGCTCGCCTTCCTCGTGCTCCTCGCCATCGTCCTGCTCACCAAACGGGCGACACTGCGTGTCTCCTCCTGGCGGGAGGCGCGCCTGCTCGCCATGTACGGCATCGCGGGCGTGATGATGACGCAGTTCATGTTCTTCTACTCCATCCACCTGATCCCGGTGGGGATCACGCTCATCATCGAGTTCACTTCGCCGTTCATGGTGGCGGTGTGGGCGCGGGTGCGCACGGGCCGACCGATCGGCGCCCGAGTGCTCGTCGGGATGGCAGTCGCGTTCACGGGCTTGGTGCTCATCTCGCAGGTGTGGTTGGGGTTCCAGCTCAACGCGGTCGGCGTGCTCTTCGCCTGGGGCGCCGCGCTGTCGCTGGCCGTCTACTTCGTCCTGGGCGAGGCGGCGACCTCGGCGCCGTACCGCCGCGACCCGCTCTCCGTCACCATGTTCGGCTTCATGGGCTCGGCGCTCGTGTGGGCGCTGGTCCAGCCCTGGTGGTCGTTCCCGTGGCATTACCTCGCCGGGCTCTCCGAGCCGTGGGGAAGCGCCCACTGGCGGCTGCCCCTGTGGCTGCTCGTGTGCTCGATGGTGCTGTTCGGCACCGTGGTGACGTTCTGGGTCGTGCTCATGTCGTTCCGCCACATCTCGGCGACGCAGGCGAGCTCCTTCGGCATGGCCGAGCCGGTGCTTGCGTCGATCACCGCCTGGTTGCTCATCGGCGAGGCGCTGTCGGCATGGCAGGTGACGGGCATCGTCGTGGCAGCGCTGGGCATCCTCTACGCGGAGCGCAGCCGCATGCAGCCCCTGGAGTTCGTCGAGTAGCGGCCTGGTTGCCAGCGCGGCTACAGCCGCTGCACCCAGGCGCGCACGAAGTGCTGGACACGCGGGGGCGCCTCGGACAGGGCGTTGACCCTCTCCTCGCGCACGCGGTCGGACTCGGTGAGGCGCACGTCGTGCTGGCGCATGTGGTCCTCCCACGAGCGTGATGTGTACAGCTCGATGAAGCGCCGGGGGTTCTCGACGTCTCGTTGCAGTTGCCAGTCGTAGCCGCCGGTGCGGATGCGCACCAGGCGCACGTGGGCGATGGCCTCGACGAACGCCTCGAGGTTCGCTGCTGGCACGTCGTACTCGATGGTGACGAGGACGGTGCTGCCCTCGATCGCCGGATCGAGGGCCATGTCGATCTCGGGCCAGTACACCGCGGGCGTGCGATCGAGCCCCTCGACGTCGCGCAGGGGTCGCAGGAAGGACACGGCGCTGGCTGCGCCGATGATGACGGCGGCGATCCAGTACGTGGCCTGCAGCGACATGCGGTCGGCGAGCCAACCCCAGAGCGCGGCACCCACGGCCTGCCCCAGGAAGAGGGCGAGGGTGTTCATGGAACCGCCGCGGGAGCGCACCCACGCCGGCAGGTACATCTGCACCGATCCGGTGATCGTGGAGAGGGTGCCGATCCAGCCAAAGCCGGCGAGGAGCAGCAAGGGCAGGGCCTGCCACAGCGACCTGGAGAACGACATGCCCAACACGGCGACCGTGTAGGCCGCCATGGAGACGGCGATGGCGCCGTTCGTGCGCCAGCGGCGACGCATGTGGGGGATGGTCAACGCAGCCCCGACGGCACCGATGCCGATGGCACCGAGCAGCACGCCGTACTGACCGACGTCCAAGCCCAACTGGCGTCGTGCCACCAGCGGCAGCAGGGCCCAGATGGCCTGCGAGGGAATGGTGAACCAGAGGACGCGCAACAGCAGGCGTCGCAGGTGAGGGGAGTTGGCGACGTAGCGGATGCCGGATCGGAAGGCGTGGAGGAAGGGCTCGCGATTGCGCGTCCGTCCGCTCTCGTCGTGCTTCCAGCGGAGGATGGTGACGAAGTAGAAGCCCACGCACACGACGTTCAGCGCGAACACCAGGCCGGTGCCGAAGGCCGCGACCAGGGCACCGGCGAGGGCCGGTCCGACCGCCCGCGCGATGTTGGTGCTCAGGCCCGTCATCACCGCTGCCTGTGCCATCTGCTCGCGCGGGACGAGCTCGACGATGGCGGACTGCACCGGCACCATGGTGAATGCGGTGCCGACACCGAGGGCGAACAGCAGCATGAGCAGGGCCATCGGGTGGATGACGTGCAGCAGCACGAGCGCGGCCAGCACGGCGGCCACGACCGTCTGCGCGCCCTGCACAACGGCGAGCATGCGGCGACGGTCCACCGCGTCCGAGATGATCCCCGAGGGGATCGCGAAGACCGCCAACGGCAGCGTCATCGCCGTCTGGATGAAGGCGATGAGCGTGGTGGCGTTGGGCTCGTCGATGAGCAGCCATTGCGCGCCCACCATCTGCATCCAAGTGCCGATGTTGCTCACCACCATGGCGATGAACAGCATGCGGAACGCGGTGACGCGGAACGGCGCCCACGCGCTCACCGGGGCCGGCGGTTGCGCGGTCACATGGGCTCGTTCCAGCGCGGGGAGGTCGTGCGGGGCGGCGTCAGGCGCGTGCGATTGAGGACGAGTGCCGGATGACCGTGCAGGTTGCGCGCGTGGGCCCAGTGGAGGGCGCCTTCGAGTTCGTCGTCAGCGGCCTCGACGCCATCGATGCCGAACGCTGAGGCGAGCGCCAGCCAGTCCGGGGTGAGCAGGTCGACCCCGCGCTCGGGATGCCCGAACACCTGCTGGTCGTAGCGCAGCATGCCGTAGCCCCCGTCATCATTGACGAGCAAGGTCACCGGCAGGCGCTCCTGCACGTAGGTGGCCAGCTCCCCGAGCGCGAACATGGCGCCCCCGTCACCGCACACCGCTAGCGTCGCGATGCCCGCGCTCGCGGGCCCGATGGCTGCGGGCAGTGCGTAACCCAGGGTCCCCCACCCGACCGGGTAGCCGAGCCGGCGTGGTCGCGGCTGCTGCGCGTATCCGGCGACCCAGTAGCCGGCCACGCACATGTCAGCGATGACGGCGCCGTCCGCGGGCCACCCGCGTTCGATCGACTCCACCAGCCGCATGCCTGCCTCACCCCGCGCATCGGCGCGCAGCCGTGCTCGCATGGCCGGCGCGATGCCGTGGACCTCACGCCAGGCCTGACGCTTGGGAAGCCTCGCGGTGAGGGCTCCGACGATGCCGAGGTCCGCGAGCAGGTGCACGGCACCCGGCAGGTTGGTGCGAATGGGTTCGACGGCGTGGTTCACCGTGATGACCTCGGGGGGAACGGGCAGGCGCCAATTCCGCGTGTTCATGCCGTCGAAGTCACTGCCGAGCACGAGCAGGCAATCGGCTGCGGTGAGCAGCGCGTGCACCTCGGGCTCGTGCACCGGGGCATCGACGAGCAGTGCGTGCCCGGCGAGCACGCCGCGAGCGGCGAAGGACGTGACAACCGGCGCGCCGAGGCGCTCGACCAAGCTTCGCAGGAGCACCTCCCCCTCCGGCCGGTCGCAGAAGGCGGCTGCTCCTCCTCCGAGCCACACGAGGGGGCGCGAGGAGCGGGCGAGCGCTGCGAGCGCCGGTTCCAGGTGGGGCTCTCCCGCCGCATCGATCATCCCGGCTGCGCTGTGGTCGGTGGTCTGCGCGAGCACATCCGTCGGGACACCGATGTACGCGGCGACCTCGCCATGGAACTCGAAGTGCGCGAGGGCGGTGGCGAGGGCCTCGATGGCCTGCTCGGCCGTCGTGCAGTTCGATGCCAGGTCCGCATCCGGAGTGAGCGCCGCGAAGCCGGCCGCCTGGTCATGCATCTCATGCAGGATGCCGCGTGGCACCGCGCGGCGCAGTGCGCTCGACACGTCCGAGGCGATGACGATGATCGCAGAATGGCTGACCGCGGCTTCGCCGAATGCGGCCAGGACGTTCATCGCGCCGGGACCTGTCGTGGTGAGCGCGACGCCCAATCCACCGGTGGTGCGCGCCAGCGCATCGGCGGCGTAGCCGGCTGCCTGTTCATGGCGGACACCGATGATGCGCGGCCCCGAATCGCTGTCCCAGAACGGCAGGTTGTGCACGCCGGGGAGCCCGAAGACGTGGGACACGCCATGTGATCGCAGCATCTGCAGCATGAGTTGGGCGACCGTGCGTTCGCCTGCGCTGGAAGGCATGCGTTTGATTGTAACGACGACACCGGCCCACCTACTGTGGCCGCATGTACGTATCGACGAATCCTGCGAACCTTGCTGACGAGGTTGCGCGCTATGAGCTCGCGACGGCCGATGAACTCGTCGGAGCGGCGAGGAGTGCGCACGATGCGCAGAAGGCGTGGGCAGCCGTGCCGGCGCCCGCGCGTGGCCGTGTCCTCGCCCAGGTGGGGCGCCTGATCGAGGCCAACAAGGAGGCCCTGGCGGGGCTCGTCACGCGCGAGATCGGCAAGGTCCATGCCGAGGCGCTCGGTGAGGTGCAGGAGGTCATCGACACCTGCGACTTCTTCCTCGGCGAGGGGCGTCGGCTCTACGGGCAGACCGTCCCCTCGGAGATGCCGGACAAGCAGTTGTTCACTTTCCGCATGCCGGTGGGCACGGCGTTCATCATCACCGCCTCGAACTTCCCGACGGCTGTGCCGAGCTGGTACATCGTCCCCGCGCTGCTCACCGGGAACACCGTGGTGTGGAAGCCCGCGGAGACCGCGGGTGCGGTGGCCAACGCCATGACCGCCCTCTTCCACGCCGGTGGGGTGCCGAAGGACGTCCTGCAGTGCGTGATCGCGGACGGCGCCACCACCGCGGAGGCGCTGCCCCGGGTGCTGGAGTCGAAGTACGTGCAGAAGGTCGGGTTCACCGGGTCCACGGCCATCGGACGCAGCATCGGCGAGCTGTGCGGGCGCCACCTCCAGTCGGCGACGTTGGAACTCGGCGGCAAGAACCCCATGATCATCATGCCCGACGCCGACATCGACCTCGCCGTCGAAGGTGCGCTCTTCGCGGGCTTCGCCACCGCGGGCCAACGCTGCACGTCGCTCGGCACGCTGTGGGTGCATCGCTCCATCTACGACACCATGAAGTCGCGCTGGGTGCACGCCGTGGAGCAGGCTCGCATCGGCGACCCCATGCAGGACGTGCTGTTCGGCCCCATGATCAGCCAGACCTACCTCGACAACCACATGCGCCACCTCGACTGGGT